>CAZOLU010000046.1:0-9851 GCA_964580485.1 uncultured Saprospiraceae bacterium
CCAAAGCCCTTGGCGAGGGTGAGAATATCTGGCACAATTCCCAACTGTTCGAAAGCAAAGAGACTACCCGTGCGCCCACAACCCATTTGAATCTCATCTAAAATCAGCAAAGCCCCCACCTCATCGCAACGGGCACGCACTTTTTGAAGATAATCGTTTTCGGGGGGGCGCAGCCCCGATTCGGCTTGTATCGGCTCGATGACTACCGCCGCCGTTTTTTCGCTAATGACGGTCAAATCTTCGGGCTGGTTGAAGTGAATATGGCGAATACCTGGCAGCAAGGGTCTAAAGGCCCTAGTAAAATAGGGATCGCTCATCAAACTGGCAGTGCCATGGGTCGTACCATGATAGGCCTGATGGCAGGAGACGATTTCCGCTCGCCCCGTGTAGCGTTTGGCCAGTTTGATGGCTCCCTCATTGGCCTCTGCTCCGGAGTTGACAAAGTATACACTGTCGAGCGTATCGGGCAGTTGCGAAGTTAGGAGTCCTGCCAGCTCTACCTGTGGTGCTAAAATAAACTCCCCATACACTAGGGTGTGCATATAGGTTTCGGCTTGCTGTTGTACGGCTTCGACAATTTTGGGGTGCTTGTGCCCCAAATTGCTGACGCTGATGCCTGAAATAAGGTCGATATAGGCTTTGCCATTGGGATCATATAGGTAGATGCCCTCTCCTTTGGCAATTTCGAGGGCCATTGGGGCTTGGTTGGTCTTGGCCAGATGGCGAAGAAATAAGGCTCGTTTTGATAGCATGTTTTTGATTTGTTATATGTGCTTTTGTTGTCTAGCTTTAGTACTTGGACAAAAGAAATCGTACAATGAATTTTGAAGAGATTTTTTCAAAGAATAAGGCAAAAAAGGCTAAACCCTACATCAATTGAAATTCAATACATTCTGCTGAATCCTTTAGGCTTCGAACATATCTACGGTTTTACATGGTGTTTATTATAATACTGCCAAAAAGGCAAAGTCCAAAATCTGTAGATAAAAAAATGACGCCTCTCCATAAAGAAATGCGCCATGCTAAGTTTTTGTTTTTGGGGAAGCCTCTATACTCGCAAATTTCATAACTTTACGAATAGCTCAGTTTATTTATTTTCACTAACTTGTATATTCATAAAGGCTGCTTTTGGGTGATTCTAAAATACAAACTTTATGCATCCATTTTTTAGTACTCTGTCCTGGAAGTTATTACATAATGTTGTGCGAGGGGCTTTACCGCCTCGCAGCTTGGATGTCGCACTTTCAGCGCTCTCCAAAAAAGATGCATAAAGTTACTTTCTGGACAGTGTATTTAGTTAAGTCTCCATTATATCAAACTATTTCTCACTTGAAACTCCTAGTAGTTATGCGATCCCAGCTTGTGCTGCTGTTTATATTGTTATATCATTCCAATAGCTTTGCCCAATTCGAAATTGTAGGAGCTGAGACTTCATATGAATATCACCCTATTACAACTAGGCTCTTTGCCAATTTTGATCTATATCAGCGTTGCAACGGCTTAGTCAATATGCCTGACTCTATTTTTATAAAAGTAGAATCAACTTCTACAGTTTGTGTACCACCCAATGACACACTAGTTTTCTACCTAACTGAGGTGGAAGAACTACTTACTTACTGTCTTGCAGATAGTAGCCAAAGCAGTTGTTATCAGAATAGTAGCACAGCTCCTTTGACAGGCTTTGAACGATATCGATACTCCTCTCCTCTCTTAGCAGTTCCTAATTGTGAACAATGGAAGCTAAGTTGGACACATTGTTGCAGAGATAGCTTTATCAGTAATATTCAAAACCCAGCCACAACAGGATTCTATTTGGAGATGTTAGTAGATCACAGAATTGATAAAAATTTCACCTCAGACCTTACCTTTGCCCCAACAGCACTTCTTGCAAACTGTTCTGTAGGGGTTGATACAAAGATTGATAATAGTATTTTTGCTGGAACCTACCTACAAGCATTCGCAAAAAAGATATATCAGGCAGCACATGCAGAAATTTTCTATGAATTAACCCCATTAAAATCCTCTGCCAATACTTTAGTAACACTCCTTCCTTCATTAACACCAACTAATCCATTCATTAACAATAGTAGCCTAAATCTGAACAGCCAAAGTGGATTGCTCAATCTGAATACCAGTACTGCTCAACTCTCATCCTATGCAATAAAGGCTTTTCATCTTAATAAAAATGGTGATACACTAGGAATGGTGATGCGAGACCTTCCTGTGAATCTTCTGAATTGTAATAATCGCCCAATAACAATTGACAAGCCAGTTTACTATGATAGTACTTATACTTTGTGGGTGTTGGGACAGTATTTATGCAGTAATTTCAGCCAAAGATCCTGATGGGGACATTATTGGAGTTGACCCCATCAGAATAACAAACGCTACAGACTATATCTCCCCATCACATGTTACTTTATTTCCAACATTTATAGCAGGACAGATGGATAGTATGGCTCTTTTTTTTGCCGTAGAAAGACCATCTTGTCTACCTTTTCTTGCTATTGGAGGAGGAGGAAGCACCCCAAGAGAATTTGTGTATGTGTATCTAACAGATGACCAGTGCCCTTCTGAGGGTGGAAGACGAAGTTATTTCTATGGTTCGAATGAAGTTTATGCTTATGTAGATGAAACATTTTATTTGGGACAGGATAGTATAGCACTTTACTCCTACAATAGCACCAAAGCATTTGATCCTGAAACTAAGATAGACTCCATTCGATGGGTACAAATTGCGGGTCCAAGTGTAAATTTAAGTTATCCTGATTCTTTCAAAACAATGATGTACAATAATGGAAGCTTACAAATAGGAGACAGCTTAGTTTTTGAAGTTATGTATTATTTTCCTCCTGCCTGTTCAAGTTCAAATGTAGTTAGCTTTGTCGTAGATAATTCAGCACCTAGCTACAATGAAAACCTATCTACCGAAACAAAAATCAATTTAAGTGTATATCCTAATCCTGTAAACCATTACACGCTATTTTCTCTTGATAGAAGATGCTACGAATCCTTAGAATTACAGCTCTATAATTTACAAGGTAGGTGTATTTTCTCTCAAGAAGCTACTGGTTCTGAAATTAGATTAGATCGAAATTACAACTGGCCTGCTGGCGTATATTTCTTTCAATTATTTGGAGAAGGGCAACTGCTTGAGCGAGGAAAAATAGTATTGTACTAAACAAAACTCGCCCCCTAGTGGATTCTTTTATACTATCTTATAGTTTCATAAGATTTAGGAAAGTGCTAGGATACAACAAAAAAAAATGACGCATCTCCATAAAGAGATGCGCCATACTAAGTTTTTGTTTTTAAGGCAATTTAGTTAATCATCATTCGCTCAGGCTTTGACCAAACCCGATGTTCATGGGTATAGTACAAAAATGCGCAGGAAGCAGGAGCCTCATATTCTCCGGGGATGTCTGCTTTAAGATCCAAGTGGATGCTACGTTTTTCACCAGGACGGAGAAATTCATAATGTAAAACCACATAACCATCAAAGATCTCATAATAATCAAACAGGCCTTTTTCTTTCAGCTCTTTGAGTTGCCAAATCTGTATAGACAGCCCCGCAGGAATACCAATCATCGCCATCGCCATAGGTTGATCTTCTTTGGCAGTACTGCTAAGTTCGGTAGTCATGCGAACCGTTTCTCCCATATTGACCTTAGCCTTTGGGAAACTGGTGTTTAGAGCCAAATTACACTGTTCCGAATTATTCGGCATACGGGTGTTGTAAGATAATTCTACCTCAAAGGGCATAGGAGATTTAGTTTGCTCAAATTTCACTTCAATCTTTTGCTTACCTTTTGCTAGGAAAGGCGTGAGCTCTGGAATTTCGATCTCCTTTTGATCTGCTTGATAAGGCACTTTGATCACTTTTTTACCATTCACAAAAACAGCCAAAACTCCATCTTCTTCAGCACGCTTGCTAATTTGTGTATAGCCTAAAATAGCTTTCAATGCCAAAACGGTACCCTGTGTAGAACCATAGCCATAATAGCCTTTTGATCCCTGCAATGTACTAACCGCCTGCGCCAATTCTTTGCGGTAGCCTTTGGTTTGCATCATAGCCAAAGCAGCTAGTGCCGTAGTTTCAACTTTGAGAGCAGTACCTCTGGAATTGACGACCGAAGCGGTTAAGCCTACGAAACTACCATCTTTTTGCTGTGTTTTGATCAACTCCTTCATCAACTCATCTGCCCGTTTATCTTGAGCATTATACAGTGCATTGATGACCAAAGCCATGAGATAAGGATCTTCACTTTTTACAGCATCTTTGTAAGATTTATCCAATTCCTTCTGCACTTGGCTACTCAGGTCTGCTTCGGTTAAAGCCCAGACGATGTAAGCATCTGTAATTTCGGAAGTAGCCCAACTGTGGAGGTGGTTGGGATTCTTTTTCCAGCCCCCTTTGCCATCACGTCGGCCCATAAGCCACTTGCTTGTACGCTTAATGAGTTTTTCATCCACAGGATAAACCGCTTTCATGTCAATAAACTGCATCAAACCATAGGCGGTCAGTGCCTCATGAGCAGGATCACGCCCCCACCAATCAAAACCACCCCCCTTAGACTCATAACCCGTCAGTCGGCCATAGCCCACTTCTAGATATTGGCGAGCTTGTTTTTCCAACTTAGGATTGCTGGTATTCGTTTCACGCAAGTAGTTTAATGCCAACAAATTAGGATAGTTGCTACTAGAAGTTTGCTCAAAACAGCCACCTGGCATCCGCAGCATACTTGCCATGCCTTCCATCACTTGATCTAGGCTGTTGGGGTAAACCCGTACACTAGCCTTGAGCGATCCATCGATAGGCTCGTTGATGTTGATATTGAATCGACTAGCAAGTTGATCGCCACTATACAAGCTACGTACGGGGAATCCTCTTGGGCGCGCCTTGATGATTTGGCGAATCTGGTCTTTGATGCCTTTCCCCTCAAAGCTAATCATTAGTGTTCCTTCGGCGGGTTTAAAGGCTACTTCTGCCTGCAAACGAACCGTCTTGGCTTCTCCTTTGGCCAATTTTACGGTGGCTGGTGGATTTTCCAAGAGTTTGAGGTGTTGGGGAAGTTCTACGGATAGTTTACCCTCTATAGCTTCCGCTGTATTGTTTGTTAAGCTAATAGGAATAGCAATTTTATCTCCAGTTAGAACCTCCGTAGGTAATTTGGTGACCAATTCTACGGGGAGTTGGATAAAGTATTTGTATTCACTACGCCCAATTTGGCCTTCATTGCCAAAACCTTCTACACTGACTCTAAACTGTGTAATATCATCAGAATTGTAAAAACTTAGGCTAGCCTTACCATCTTTGTTCGTAGTTACCATAGGATTCCAGTATACGGTAGAGCGGAAGTCGCTGCGTTCTGAGGGCTGTTGCTTATCCTCATATTTAGGACTATAAAAGGCTCTAGCCCGATAGTAGCGCACATTGGTACGAGCTTCAGCTCGGAGGGGTTTTTGCGGCAACATTTTTTGATCCATCGCATCTTTAAAAGCGATACCTAAATCTACTTCTTCTTCTGCAGGAGCTAACTCTTCTACCTTAGCATCTTCCTCTTTCTTTTGCAGGACAAGCTCACCCTGATCTTCTGGCATTCCACCTACCACTATTTCATCTATTTCTTCATCAACCATCAATACCTCATTCATCATAGGTTCTGGCATATTCATAGGTGGAGGGACAGGTTCTGCATGTGGTATTGCTCTATTTTTGGCTCTTTTAGCCCTAGAACTTAAACCCCTAGCCCTTTTTCTAGATAAACTACGAGTGGTAGTGCTCAACTCCACGTTGTCCAATTGCTGATAGCTTTCATCTATTTGAATATCAATTTGATTTCCTTTTTGCTGTTGAAGATTGACATATTGACTATATCCACCGTAATAGGCATAAAGATGGCTAGTATTTTCAGGGATTTCCATCTCATACTCTCCTTTTTTATTGGTTTGTACGGTTACATATTGTACTCCCCCATAAACCTGAACGGAAACGCCTTCTAACTTTTTACCTTTTTTATTGGTAACAACTCCCTTGATTGTTTTTTTCCCAACCACAGAGATTTTTATATCCTTATTGTACTCATAAATCGCCTGATTAGCAGAGTAGATATCAGCACCAGAAACCGTTAGCGTTGTCGCCTGATAAAGTGCTACTCCATCTAGCACAAAATGCCCATCTTTATCCGTCTGAGTAGCATTAGCCCCAGCCATCGTCACCTGAGCATTAGGAACTGCTTTACCTTGGTAGTTGACGACTTTCCCTGCGATAATCGCCTGCTCATTGATATTGGGCATCGGATTAAGTTCTTCGGCTTGTACATCTTTCCAAAGGAATCTTCTCCAACCCTGTGTCATTAGGAGATTATCTAATGCAATTTTACGATCTACCTCTGGTTTAAGGCGTTGTGCATCCGTTTCATCATCAAAATAAAAATTAGGCTCTTCAATTCTACCCTTTAAATCAGACTCTAATAAGGTGTAGGATAGAATATGTCCCTGTTTGTCATCTGCAAAACTAAGCAGCTTGTCATCCACCACAGCTACGGAGAACTGCCCTGCCACAGGACGACCATACTCATTAGTTACCTCCAAATCCAACTGCACCAACTCTCGAGGGAGGAATTTATCTTTATTGGTTTTCACCGTAATATTCAGCTGTTTGTGTGGATTAACAAAAACCAGACGCTCCGCCCGAGCCACTTTTTTGCTATCAAATAAGGTAATTTGGGTAATACCAATAGGAAAGCCTGAAGTAGGAATACTCAAAGCATTGACTCCGGCCACTGCCTCCACAACTCTAGAAAAACGCATTTGCCCATGTGCCTGTGCTACTACAAAAAGCTCCTCGTCCTTACTTGTTAGTACATCTATTTGTAGTTGCTCTTTATTTTGTCCGCGCAGGCGAAGGGTCATCCCCTCTTTATTGGCCTTAGGCAAGGGATAGGTACCTTTGGCAGATTGAGGTTGAAGAATACGAGCACTGTAAGACTTACCAGCTTTTGGAGCAAATTCAAAACGTCCCATACCTTGATGATAAGAACGGAAATCAGCTACTTTTTTGCCTTTTTCATCGACAATGATACCACTCACATCTGCTGCCTTAGCAAATTCATCTATTGCTTTAAATCCTACACCATTATTGACATTGGCTAGTAGTTCTCCACCTTCGGGGAAGAATTGGAGGTCGATATTTCCAAGTACAATAGGCACCGAACGAGAGATCGATTCTGTTTGACCTTTGTATTCAAACATAACATTCAACAAACCATCATTGGTTTTGAGGTTTTTAGGCAAGTCGAAAGCCACCTTTGCAATTCCTTTGGCATCGGTTTTCCCTTCCCCCTTAATGCTTTCTACACCATCCAAACTCATCACATAAGAAAATGGGTGGTTGGCCAATGCCTGTTTGTCTAAAGAGGCGAGGCTTAGTTGAGCAGAAGCTTTAGCTCCAGGTCCGTAAGCATCACGCTCAAAATCCAATTGCATATTCAAATTAGGCAGGACAACCGCTTGAATTTGAATTTCACGTTCAAAGTAGTCTTTGCTGTTCTTTTGCCACTGGGTGTAAGCCTTCAACTTGTAGGTTCCCCCCTTAATTTGTTCTGGAATCTGAAAATCACCCGCAGCTTGCCCGTTTTTGGCAATGACGGTAATGTCCTGAACTACTGCTCCCCTAGGATTGATTAGCTCCACATACAAAATATCACTTTGCTGACTGGCTTTTAGGGTTTGTGCATCACGAATATAAGCACTTAACCAAATAGATTCTCCTGGTTTATAAAGGGGCTTGTCAAAATGTAGGTAGACTTTTTCAGGACGATAGTGATCTTGATGTTGGACGAGCTTTTTCATCAACGCATTGAGAAAAGGATGGTCGGAAAACATCTTGTGTGGTGAACTCAAAGCGCTGACGATTCCTATACTTAGTACCGCCATACAAGCCACCACTATTAGTCGAAAACGCATTTTTCGAGTGGTCATAGTTGTCTTATTTTTATGCTAAAAGAAAGTATTTTTATTTGCAGCTATTGGATGATAGCCTAAAAGGTCTGACCCTTGTAATTACACTAAAGCAGATGCAGGACTTTTGGGTAGTGGTGGGTAGGGTTGCAAAAAATATGTTAAAATTGGTACAAAAAAAAGATGAGTCATCCACCTGGATCACCCATCTTCTTAGAGCTCATAGTATTGCTCAGTTGTAGTTGCACCGCGCTTGATTAGTCTGTGTAGTCTCCATCCTTAGGTTTCAAACTACGGACAATAATGCGGATAAAGTCGATCAGTGCCAAAATACCAAAGACACCCCCGGTCAATAACATGAGGATTCCAATTCCAGTGTAGCCTAAATAGAATCGATGAATCCCTAACACCCCTAAGAAGAAGGAGAGTAAAAGTGCAGCAACCCAGCTTTTTCCTTCTTTGGGAGCATCGGCTTTTTGGGCTTTTTTAAGTGCTTTAGCGCGCTTTTTGGCTAAGCGTTTTTCTAGACGCTGTTGTTTTTTACTCTGCTTTGCTTTTTTTCCATTGGGGTCAATAGGGAGTTCGGCACGAACATCTACACCGACAAAAGCTGCGCTGGATGCGGCTTTGGTCTGCCCCAACATTAAGAAACACAAACACAACAATAGACCTAAGGTTTTAATAGAAATGGATTGGTACATAAGATTCAATTTTTATGAAAAATAAAATTACCACGAAAGATACTATTTATTTAAAATTTATCAAAAACTTTAACTTAGTACTGTTTGTGTTGGGGGGGTAGCCCCATGCCCTCCTTTTTTATTTTTTTAGCTAGATGAAAGACCTCTAATTTCTTCAATAGGAGTAGAGGGGTTTGGACTTAATTTCAGTATATTTAGGAGCTAATTTATAATTCATAATATCTAAGCCATGCAACCTGAAATTCCTGCTTCCCCCCAACTCCCCATCAAACATCTAGCTGCTGCCTTTAACCATACCACAAACTCTTATAAGATCTATTGGTTTTGGAGCTTACTGGATACCCTAAGAACAGGAGATTACCGTCAAGGTAAAGTGCCAATGAATCAACTGTTGGTCAAAATGCTTTCCCTGAGTTGGTATAGCGTCAATTATTATCGTCTTTCCCTAGGCAGTCAGGATCAAATTGTTCAAGCGATTCAAGTAGTACGGGAAGTAACCACTTTAGCGGGTGATGCCAATCGGGAAGAAGTAGAGCAGGTGGTTTTACAGAACTTATCCAACCCCAAGATTCAAAAAGCAATTAGCAGTCTAAAACGCTATGTTCCCTACCGCTTTTTAGCCCCTTTTTTTGAGCGAGAACTGCGGGGTAAAAATGATGCTAAGAAAAACCCACTGATTAAGGAGTTGTCGGCTCATTACTTTTCAAGTACAGAGCGTCCTCCCTTATACAGGTTTGGTCGGGGTAGTATCATTTTAGCTCCTGCTTGGGAAGCCTATCTTTTGCAAAACTTGCGAATTTTGGAAGGCTTTTGTTTGTGGAATTTAGTGTGTTATTTGCAAACTCGCAATCCTAATGTTCCTAATTTGGGGAATAAATTATTTGCTCCTCCACTATCCAGAAATCTAAAGCAGGGACAAGATTTTTGGAAGTTGGTGCACCAACAAGCAGCGATCCAATGTATCTATAGTCAACAGAAGCTTTCACTGGCTGATTTTGCCATTGACCACTTCATTCCTTGGAGTTTTGTTACGCATGATGCTTTGTGGAATTTGGTGCCCACCTCACAGTCGGTAAATTCTTCGAAAAGTGATAAATTGCCCCATCTAGATCGATACTTAACGGCCTTCTCCAAGCTCCATTATGATGGTTTTCATAGTATTTATAGACTACAAAAACCCAAACTCTT
>CAZOLU010000046.1:9861-14507 GCA_964580485.1 uncultured Saprospiraceae bacterium
CGTTCAAAGATACATTGGATAGTATTTATACCTTATCCCCAATGCAATTTGAATATAAGATGAATAGCCGTATCCGCCCGCTTGTACAGATTGCTTCTAATATGGGTTATGTGGAGGGTTGGGTGTGGGGGTGAAGGTTATAAAGATATAAGTCGACCATTAACTTTTTTTGAAGTATCTAAAGTCCCATCGAGGTCAGCGACTCCTAAATGTTTCCCATCTTTACTAAAAACTTCATAATGATTTTTGTGAAAATTATCTAAGTACCAATAATACTTGGTAGAAAGCTCTTGATAAACTCGTGCACCTTGTACTTTATAAGATGTTGGATAAAATTTAGCTTTATCAATGAGAAACTTATAATGATTAGTATAAAACCATAGTTCGAATTCATTAAGATTTTGTACATAATCAATCTTAACAAAGATTGGACATTCCTTCAGGTGTTTACAGTCTTTGATGATAGGGATAAATGCTCTTTGCTCAAATTGTGGAGTAAGATTATAAAACAAGTAAACAACCTCAGGATTCAATAATTTTCGTTCTGCTATTTCAGCCAGACTTTTACCATTCAATACGCTAACTTCAGTTGTAGTTAAGAGCCACAGGATATACAGGCATCCCTTTTTAGAGTGTAAATTCTTTTTATCCCAATTCTCACTTTTTGTACGGTTTAATTTATACCGAAGCGTAGTGATAGGTTTCTTCAAATAAGTATCCGGGTCAACAATTGTTTTTGCTTTAGACTCAAATGTATTGATATTCTCAGCACTATATAAGACCTTAAAATTACGCTCTTTTTCTTTAATAAAGTCTATGAAGTCGAGAAGTTGTTTAATTAAACGGACAACATCTTCTTCCTCTGTATTTGGGAAAATATCATCCTCAGATTCAGGTAAATGAAAAAATATATTCAGCATCTCTAAATCATCATTAAAAGTCCATTAAGTTTTCCATATCAATTTCAAATTGATCAAAAAAACCTTTGGGTGGGTTATGGATATTACCTTGTTCAAGAATAGGTATCGCAATAGCGGTAGTAGCATGCTCCTCTCTTACTCGATCCATATAATAAAGGCTTACAAGGTTTCGATCAATTCCTTTTTCACCTTCTTCAAACTTTTTACAAGCTACAAGAATTCCATTTACAATGTGATCACTATGTGTTTCAATAATTAACTGGATACCACTCTGAGCAGCGAGTGCAATCAATTCAGCTAGTTTTGCTTGACCTCGTGGATGGATATGAGCTTCTGGATTTTCAATAAGTAATAGAGAACCAGACTCCGCAGCTAAAATAGCTGTAACTACTGATAAAGTATAACTTACTCCAAAACCAACATTTTCAGGACGCAATTGATCTGTAGGTAGATCCCCTGGACGATCAAAAGAATACTTTATTTGAAAATTTTTATCTCCACCTTCCACCTGAACATTAATATCAGAACTTATCTCACGCATCCATGCATCTACCTGAGGTAATAATGAAGTATTCTTATTGTTAGCATGGAGAAGTGTCTCAAGTACCCTTTTATTATTATTCTTATCAGACGGGAACCCAAAATGATTCAGAAAATGTGCAACAAGTTCTCCCCGGCCTTTTTCTATGGAAATTTGATGTTGTTTTTCCACTGCATAAGTATCTTTGGGATAACTCTCTTGGCTAGAGACTCTATCCGCACTTAGATATTGAAAATTATTACTAAAAATAATACTTTCGGACATATTCTTTATTGGTCCTACTGTTGTCCCCGTAATACCCATAAAAGTATCTAAGAGATTTGATGTAGAAAACTTCCATTCGTAATTATTTCCATTATCAACAAAAGCTATCTGTATTTCACCACTTTCTGCGTAAAAATAAAATACATCTTCAACTTTTCCTAAACTACATAAATTTCCATTAAGATCTAAACCTTCGTGTATTCTCTGCTTTAAATAAGACTGTCTAAGCAACAAAATAGCCTGAATAGTTGAGGACTTCCCAACACCATTTGGTCCCGTTAATAAGGTTAAATTTTTTAACCCTAATTCCGTTTCTTTATGTGACTTAAAATTAGTTAGTTTTATCTGAGTTAGCATTTGATAAGGTACTTTCTATTAGTTTGTCAATAATTTTAAATCTAGTAACAACACTCTCTTTGGCACTTGTTCCATGGCTTATAGCATCATAAAATATTCTATTTTCATGCTTCGTCTCTTGCATTAACCTATATCTGAACTCTTCTGCTCTACTAGATAAAGAGCTTCGATCTAAATTAGATAATTTAGCAAAGCTTACACTCAAACAATCAAATAATGCTTTATTTATAGGTTTTCTTCTATCTTTTTCATTCTCTCGTTTTCTAAATGCATCATTTCCAAAAATAGTGTAAGCCAATTCCATTGATGCTTCAAAATGACTTTTCAGTTCATGTAACTCAGAATCATCTAATTGATCAACCATTGCCATCCCTTTATTTAAAAAACTATCTAAATCTGGTTCATACTCTTTATAGCCAATTACATAATAAGCGACAAATCGATTAACAAACTCTCTATCTTTCATACGATCTGACCTAAGCTTGTAATCTGTAGCTTTTTTAAAAACTTCTAATTCAGACAATTCCTTAATAAAAGTTGCTGGTTTTCCCTGGTTTAAAGCATGTCTTATTTCCTGAGCTTCTAAAATAAGTCCCCCTGTGTTAATACGTTTAAAAATATTATATTTGACATCATCTGGCGTACTTGGCTCTATTATATATACAATTATCTGAAATCCCTTTATCCTTCTTTTTAAGGTTCTTGACAGATCATCATATCCTAGCCCTTCCAATTCTTTTAAAAACTCCAGGTTAGAGAGCTTTAGAGTTTTGTCAACAACAAAATTTTTGATTGTACTAATTCTTTGTAAGCCATCTACTACATCCCATTTATTATCATCCGACCCATCAAAATAAAATGCGGGCAAAGGCAATTTCAATAAAATGGATTCAATCAATCGGCTTTGTTTTATTTCATCCCATAAATCATTTTTTCGCTGAAAATCAGTAAAAATGTTAATCTCATTATACTCTAACCGCTCAATAATATTTTGTAAGACTTCAGGCTTTGTTGTAATTTTTATTTTTGAAGGATCAAATGGTTTTGTAATTTTCACCTCCTCTTCACCAGTCGTTTCCTCAATTGAATCCTCAAAAGGTTCTTCCACATTGTTATATATATCATCATCCATAACTACTAGGCTTTTAAGCTGTTATTCACAATAATAATAAAATAGCTAGTTATATTCATCACTTTCCTATACAAAACTTACTAAATATATTCTCCAACAAATCCTCCACATCTACCTGCCCGGTAATCTCGCCCAGTTCCCTTAGCGCATGGCGGATATCCATAGCGAGGAGGTCGCCAGAAGTACCATGATCTAGCCCAATTAGAACATGATGGAGAGCATCTTCTGCCCCTTTAAGCGCTTCATAATGTCGCATATTCGTTACCACATTGTCCTCTAAAGAGATCTGACCATCCATCACAAGTTGGTAGAGTGCCTTTTTAAAGGCATCTAAGCCCGCCTTTTCCTTGGCCGAGAGTTGGAAATGCTTGCTAGGAATAAGGCTCGGGTTCTCTAGCTCGTCCATTTTGTTAGCCAGCACTAGTACGGAAAGCCCTTCTCGCTGAAGCTGCTCGAGATCGGCGGCTACAGCCGCCTGATCCAATCGCTTGGCATCGTAGACATAAACCAAAATCGTAGATTCTTGAATAGTTTTAAAGGTTTTCTCCACTCCAATAGCTTCGATTTGGTCGTTCGCCTCACGAATCCCTGCCGTATCGATCAAGCGAAAGAGCAGTCCTTCAATGTTAAGATTTTCTTCAATGGTATCTCGGGTGGTTCCTGCAATATCAGAAACGATAGCCCGCTCCTCATTCAGAAGCGCATTGAGCAAGGTCGATTTCCCTGCATTAGGGCGACCAGCAATGACGGTACTCACCCCATTTTTAAGGACATTGCCCAAGCGGAAGGACTCCAAGAGTTCACGCAAAACACCTTGAATCCGCTCTACCAAACTGCGAAGCTCATCTCGTTGCGCAAATTCCACATCTTCCTCTCCAAAATCAAGTTCCAACTCAATCAAACTGGCAAAATTGATGAGTTCTTCCCTAAGGGCTTTAATCTCTTCCGAAAAGCCGCCTCGCATTTGTTTGAGGGCCATTTGATGGGCTGCGTCGGAGTCGGCAGCGATGAGATCAGCTACAGCTTCGGCCTGCGCAAGGTCGAGTTGACCGTTGAGGAAGGCCCTTAGGGTAAATTCGCCTTGTTTGGCCATTCTTGCGCCGTTTCGCAGCAAGAGTTCGAGAATCTTTTGTTGAATATAGGTGGAACCGTGGCAGGAAAACTCTACCACATTTTCTTTGGTGTAGGAATGTGGTGCTTTGAATACGGACGCTAAAACCTGGTCTACCCGATGGCCTTTTTCGTCTTTAAGGTAGCCAAGGTGAATTGTATGGCTGTCTACCTTTTCCAGATCCTTGCTGGAAAAGAATTGATTGGCGATTTTGATGGCATCTTTGCCAGATAAGCGGATGATGGCGATGGCGCCCGCCCCTTGGGGCGTGGCGATGGCGGCAATGGTGGTGTTCTCCCGCGCGCCGGGATTGACCTTGGC
>CAZOLU010000047.1:0-11876 GCA_964580485.1 uncultured Saprospiraceae bacterium
GCCACATTTTCTAAAACACAAGGCTTGCCCGATATTTACATTTCCGATATTTTAAAGGATGGGGTTTATCTATGGTTGGCTACTACACAAGGAATTGTACGCTTTAATTGGGAAACCAAGGAGTTGGTGGTTTATGATGAATACTATGGAGTGCCCAATGTATTGATTAGCGATATGGCTGTTTGGGATAATCGCCTCTATTTTATTGCGGATGACAATATCCTTTCATTTGACACCAAAATCACACCTCAAAACACCACAGCTCCAAGCATTCAGCTGGTTAATTTTGAAGTCAATGATCAGCCCAAAGATCCCAATATTGAGCTTGCACTCAATGCTTCCGAAAATAATATCAAAATTCAGCTTGCTGCCATCAGCTACCGCAGTAGAGGAACACATCAATATAAATACCGGCTAAAAGGCTTGGAGGAGGAATGGATTTTGACCAACGGTAATAATGACGAATTGCGATACTCTGGTTTAGCTCCAGGCAACTATCATTTCGAGGCCTATGCCCTTAATAAGTGGGGAAAAGCTAGCCAAGAAAAAATAACACTGAGTTTTAACATTCTCCCTGCATTTTATCAAACCCTTTGGTTTCAAGTTTTAGTCCTTTTAGGAAGTATTGTTTTGCTTTCCTTGTTATTTTGGTGGCAGCTTCGAAGAATACAAAAACGCAATCAAGAGAAGCTAGAACGCTCACTACTGGAAAGCGAACTAAGGGTATCTCAACTCAAAGCTCTGAAAGCTCAGATGAATCCTCATTTTATTTTCAATGCCCTCAACTCTATTCAAGCCCTTTATGCAATGGACGAGCCCTTGAAAGCCAATCAGCAACTCAGTAAATTTTCGAAATTGGTGCGGCAAACCTTAGATTTGTCTAATGAAACACATATCAGCCTAACCGAAGAACTCCGGTTGTTAGAGCTTTACTTACAAATTGAGCAAACCCGTTTTTTGGGCGATTTACAGTATAAAATTATGGTAGTTCCTAATCTAGATACCGATGAAATTATGTTGCCTTCTTTACTCATACAACCTTATGTAGAAAATGCCGTAAAACATGGGCTTTTGCATAAAGATGGAGATAAAAAAGTACAGGTGCAGATCAGCTATTTAGAGGCAGAACAGCTTTTGAAAGTCATTATTGATGATAATGGAATTGGGCGAAGGGCTTCTCAAAAAATCAATCAATCAAGAGGAAAGCATCAATCCTTTGCTACCTATGCCAATGCCAAGAGATTAGAGCTTTTGAATGAGGAACGAAAAGGAAATGATAAAATTGGCGTGGAATTTATAGATAAGGAAGACGAACAACAAGATGCTTTAGGAACTACTGTCATTATAAACATACCAACACATGAGCCATATGAAAGCACTGATCGTGGATGATGAAAAGTTAGCCAGAGAAATGTTAAAAACTTTTTTAGCAAAATATGCTGAGGATGTAAAAGTAGTAGGTGAAGCTGCTAATGTACCAGAAGCTATCAAAATTATTATGAAAACTGCTCCAGATATCGTTTTTCTAGATATTGAAATGCCAGGGTTCTCAGGCTTGCAGTTGCCTGACTTTTTTCAAGAAGATGAGCTCAACTTTCATATTATTTTCACTACAGCTTATGCCAAATATGCGGCTCAGGCTTTTCGTATAGCTGCCATCGACTACCTCCTCAAACCCATAGATGTACAAGAGCTCAAAGAGGCTGTCCAAAAAGTCAAAGCCATGCAAGCTTCAGGGACAACCAGAGAAAAACTAAATACCGCCCAAGCCGTCATGAATGGAGAACTTCCAGAACGCCTCATCCTTCCTATGGGAGATGAAGTTCGTTTCTGCAACACACAAGAAATTAGTTTCTTTCAGGCAGAAGGAAGCTATGTTTTTGTACATTTTGTTAATGGAGAAAAAGAACTAGTCAGTAAAAAACTAGGAGAATTTGACTTCCTCTTAGAATCTGAACAATTTTTCAAACCACACAGATCCTATATCATCAATATTAAAACTTTAGAAAAGTATGTAAAATCAGATGGTGGCTATATTGTGATGTGTAATGACAAACAACTGCCCCTTTCAAGATCTCGTAAAAGCGATTTCATCAACTTGATTGACGGTATGCTATAATAAAGCTTATGCAAGTATTTTTCTAGGCGATAAATTGCCTTTTTTAGAGCTAAGTACGTTGAAGAACCTACCTTAATAGCTAGGGCTATTAGGCAGAACCGCTTTACTATTGTGCCACTGGCACAATGCAAACCCGTTCTTAGCTCCAAAAAATTCTAATTTCCTGCCATACAAAAAACACTTACACAATCTTTAATAGCCCTAAGCCCCTCTTAATTCTTATAGCTCCAAACTCCCTTCCTTATGAAAATTATACTATATGCATTACTGTTACTCCTCCTCCCCATCTTTGCCCTAGCGCAAAACGTCAAGGAGTATTATCTACAAAGACAACAGGATCAAAAGCTCGATGCTAAAATTACTGATAGTCTTCGAAACAGTTACCTCTACCTTGGAAACTACCACCAAGGTCGGGCACGGTTTCACCACAAAAATTGCTACTGGGGTTATTTGGATGAGCATCAAAAGGAAATAAAGGGGCTGCGTTTTGACTGGGCGGGGGATTTTAATGGACCTTTTGCTCAGGTAGATCTCAAAAGAGGAGAAGCAGTCATCAATCGCAATTTAGAGCTTGTTTCAGAAATAGGATCTTATGTCAGTTGGGAACAACAAACCGATTCTATCTATCTCATCAGATCCTATACCCCAGATCGAAAAGCACTTGTTAATGTTCACGGCGATCGATTGACCAATTTTCAAGCGCAGTACCTCACAAGGGTTAATGATACCCTTTGGATCGTAGAGCAGGGCATTCGGCATGGCTTTTTCCATACACCCAGCAAGCATTTAACTGGGCTAGATTTCGTAGAGCTTTCCAGAGGAAAATCCGACCAATACTTTGCTGCGGCCAAGCGGCGCAGCCGCTTTGGCATCGTCAACACCCAAGGTCAAGTCATTGTCCCCTTTCAGTACAAAAGTACCTACCCCCTTGGCGAGCAGCCCCTTTTTGCCGTACAAGATCCCAAAACCGAACGCTGGGGACTGGTTAATGCGCAAAACCAGCAGGTACTACCCTTTCGATACTACCAAGCCGATTTGTACGCCTTAGCACTTAGCCCCGATATCATTGCTATTACAGAAGAAGAAGGCTGGGCAGTTTACGATTACAGTGGAGTGAAATTAGCTACCTATCCCGAAGAAGCAGAAATTTTTCAGTTTTCCCCAAAAACCATCGCCATTCATACCTATGGAGAGGGCTACCTACTCGATCAAGATGGGCAGTTGGCTTCAGATCGATTTAGTTCTTACGATTATCTAGCTCCAGGTTATTATCGAGTATATCGTGACAATCAACGTGGGATTTTTAAGGCAGATGGAAGGCCCCTTATTCCTATACGCTACAAAAGTATTGAATATCTCGGAGGATCGGCTTTTTTAGCCCACCACCAAGATGGGATGGATTTCTATGCCCAAGATTCCCTTTTGTTTCAAAACTTGGATAGCAGTAGTTGGGGTCCTATGAGGGAACTTTATCTTTATAAAGATAAGCAACAGTTGCTTTGGAATATCGAAAAAGATGAGCTTCTCGCAAATTGGTCGGAGGATTACAGACATTACTTTCCTGAGTTACAAATCTTTCTGTGTAGTACAGAGGCTGCGTATTACCTTGAAGATCCTAATCAAAAACGCCTGTTTCCCCAAGCTTTTGACCAATGGGCGATAGTGAAATCAGAAATTGGAGAGCTTCCAGCTGGCTTGGCTTTGCGTGCTGGGCAAAACTGGTTTTACTTGAATCATAAGTTAGAACTTTCTACTGCTTTAGCAGCCCAACCCATCACACACTATAGTACTACGGAAGGCGACTTTCTCAAGTTAGAGCTTCAGCAAGCAGATACACTGCGTTATGGTTTAGCTCGAGAACAGGGGAAGCTCTTATTAAAACCACTGTATGCTTCTATTCAATCTATAGGGAAAGGCTACTTCAAACTGGAAGAAACTACGAGTTGGGAGTTTCAGCAAATCATTAACCCCAAAGGCAAGATGATCTTACGAGTGAAAAATCAGACAGATTTTCAGATGGCAGATCAAAGGATTATTAGTAGAAATAAAAGCAGCTACACTTACAATCTCTACAATCTGAATGCACAGGCCATTGAAGTTCCCCAAAATGGTCAAATCACAAATATTGATGCTAATTTAGGACTGGTGATTATTAGAGTAGAGGAATATTATGGTTTAATGGACTTTGATGGTAAAACGATCCTTCCCACAGAATACGACCACCTCAGCTTTGAAGATGCAGGGCTAATAGAGGCCAATAAGGGAATACATAGATGGTGGTTTGATAAAAAAGGGGAATTTGTAGAATGCTATCGACGTAGAGCGATTGCACCTTTACGAATTTTTGATTAACTATACTTATAAGAATTTCACCAACAAGTTAGTTTCTAAGAAAAATTTGTAACTTTAATATTATAAGTTAATCAAACTAAAACATTCCATGAACAAACTACTATTCTGGGCACTCAGCACAGCCCTCCTTTTTGCTGCATGCAACAACACTCCACCCAAAGAAGCATCCACAGAAACAAAACAAACGGAAACTGCTCAGACTGATCCGCCCAAAGATGAAGCCAAAGCACCCAGCGTTCAAGCCCCTACTATAACTTCAATTTCTAAGGATGACCTCCCCTTTGACTATACGATGGGGGTAGGAAAAGATGTAACCGATGCTTTTAAAATTACAGATGCTCAAGGAACAAGCTATCTAGTGAGAGGCAAACGCTTTTTAGAAGGGAACCATGAGATGGTTGTTTTTTACTACAAAGGAGAAGGAGAAGCTGTTGAAACCCTTGCTGCTATGGTAGAATCTATGGAAAACTGCCAATTTGACTTGGTAGACGAACATATCAAAGAAGTTAAAATCAGTGATCTAGATCAAGATGGCATTGTCGAAGTGAGCTGTATGTTCAAATTAGATTGCACTTCAGATGTTAGCCCCAACAAACTTTTTCTAGCCATGTTTGAGGGGAAGGACCTCTATAAAATGAAAGGCTATACAGAAGTAACCGAAATGGGAGGAACCTTTAAGGCCAACCCTGTGCTTCAGGATAATGAAAGCTTCTTAAAGGCTGCAACAGACTTTTGGAACAAACACAAAAAAGAAGAATATTGATGATATTCATCACCAAAATATAGTTTAGAGTCCTTCAGACTGGCATTTGTACCTTTTTTGTTGTATTTTTTTTATAAATACAAAACACCAAAACTCCAGCATTTCCCATCTTAGTATTAAAGATGGGATGCTTGCCCTTTACCTATACTCTATTCACCAAATTACTAAACATTTCAAACCCATGAAAATCAACACCTTGAATATACAAAAAGCATTTGTCTTAATGGGGCTAATGCTCTTTGTCTTTTCTTGCAACTTTGAGCAAAAGCCTGTACGCATTGAGTACAATGAAGCTTATGATCCTTATCTCTCCGCTTTTACCAATGGGGAAATCTCTAAAAAAGGAACCATACTCATTCGTTTTGCCCAATCGGTCAGTGCCAACCCCAATGCACCTGTACCTAAAAATCTACTAAGCTTTAGCCCCGCCCTAAAGGGCGAGGCCGTCTGGCGAAACGATCGCACAATGGAATTTCTCCCTAGTCAAGAACTCGCTTCTGGTAAAATTTATACCGCCACAGTTCAACTAGAAAAACTGTTTGAAGACATTCCTAGTGAGCTCGCTGATTTCAAATTTCAGTTCAAGGCCAAAGACCAATTTGTCAACGTTAGCCCAATGGCTGCACAAACCATCAACAGCCAAGATCAAAAGTGGATGCGCTTGCAGGGTTTACTAGAAACCTACGATCTAGAAGATGCCGAAAAATTGGAGAAAGTATTGGAGGTCTATCATGGTAAGAAAAAACTTCCCGTTACCTGGACCCATAAAAATGGACATGAGCACATTTTCACTATTGATTCTGTTGAAAGAACCCTGAATCCCTATGCACTCAAAGTAACTTGGAATGGAAAATGGATTGATGCGATTAGTAAAGGTGATTTTCTTTTTAATGTGCCAGGAATCAACGAATTTAAGTATCACCATTATTATCGGCACAATCAACCTGAGCAACACCTCACCCTAGAATTTACAGATCCTTTAGATCCTTATCAAAACCTAGATGGACTCATTAAGTTGGGTGGAAAGCCTGTTAAGTATAGCATCGAAAACAACTTAGTAAAGATCTATCCAGAGCATAAGCTTTTGGGAGATTACCGCTTGGAAGTAGAAGCTAGTGTAAAAAACATCCTTGGCAAACTGCTTGAAGCTCCAGCTACCGAAACCATTACCTTCTCTGACGCAGAACCTGCCGTAGAGTTTGTGGGCAAAGGAAATATCATTCCCAAGTCTTCTAAAATGCCTGTGGTCTTCAAGACTATCAACCTCAATGCAGTAGATGTGCGGGTCATTAAAATCAAAGAAGATAACATTATTCAGTTTTTTCAAATCAATCAAATTGATGGTCGAGACCAACTCAAACGAGTAGGACAAGAGGTCTTGCGCAAACGCATCGCCCTTGACAACACACAGGGGCTCAACTTGGCAGAGTGGACCCACCATTCCCTTGATTTATCCGATTTAATAGAACCCGAGCCTGGTGCAATTTATGAAATTGCCTTGGGTTTCCGTCCCTCTTATTCTTTATACCAATGTGAAGCTCCCGAAGCAGAAACTGATGAGCAAGGCAACCCCCTCCCTGCTGTAGAGAAAAAAGATCCTGAAATGCTGGAATTACCGAGTGATTGGGATCAACCAACTTGGGGTTCAAGCTATTGGGACTGGTATGAGTCGGGATACAATTGGAATGAACGAGATAACCCTTGTAGCCGTTATTATTATCATGGTCGACGAGTAGCGATCCGCAATATTCTGGCTTCCGATTTGGGAATCATTGCAAAACAGGCAGACAATGCCAACCTCTTTGTAGTGAATAATTTACAAACGACAGAACCCATGTCGGGGGTAACTTTGGAATTTTACGACTTTCATCAAGACCTAATTACAACTGCCAAAACCAATAAGGATGGGATGGTAGAAGTAGACTTGAAGAAGAAGCCTTTTATGCTGATTGCTAAATCTGGAAATCAAAGAGGATACTTACGTCTAGATGATGGATCTGCACTCTCAATGAGCCGTTTTGATGTACAAGGAACCACCTATGTGAAAGGCTTGAAAGGGTTTATTTATGGAGAGCGAGGCGTTTGGCGACCAGGCGATGAGATGTTCCTCAACTTCATCTTAGAAGACAAAGACAAAACCCTACCCAAAGGGCATCCAGTGAGTTTTGAACTGAGGAACCCTCGGGGAGCAGTGGTCGTACGCCAAACCCAAACACAAGGCTTAAATGGGGTCTACAACTTTAGTTGCAAAACCAACTCCAATGCCAGTACTGGCAACTATCAAGCCGTAGTTCGAGTAGGAGGTGCTACCTTCAACAAAACTATCAAAATTGAAAGCATCAAACCCAACCGCCTAAAAATGGACATGGACTTTGGCCAAGACTTTATTGATGCCACTCAAGCCAGTGTTTCTGGAAAGCTGCATTCTGAATGGTTGTTTGGAGCCAAAGCTGCAAATTTGAAAGCCAAAATTGAAATGGATCTTAGGGAAATGCCTACGCAGTTTAAGCAGTTTCCTGGATTCAACTTCCAAGATCCAGCCACCCAAATTTATGGTGAGCGCAAAACGATTTTTGATGGCAAGCTAGATGCTAATGGAGATACCGACTTTAAAGTAAAACTACCCAAAAAGCTTTATGCTCCTGGCTTTCTAAAAGCGGTGTTTCGCACTCAGGTCTTTGAGCCTGGAGGTGATTTCAGTATCGACCAAATGGAAGTACCTTTACATCCTTACCAGAACTATGTGGGAATAAGAGTTCCTTCTGGAGATCAAAAACGCAATATGCTGCTAACGGATAAAAAACACCCTATTCAGGTTGCTACGGTAGATCAACAGGGGAATCCTGTTAGTAAAGGCAATATTGAAGTCAAAGTATACAAACTAAACTGGCGTTGGTGGTTTGATAAAAATAGAAATGAAGTATCTAGCTATCGTGGTCGGGTCAATGCTCGGGAAATTAGCAAGGCCAACATCAAAACAGATGCAAAGGGCTTAGGAACTTATGAGTTAGAAGTTAAACACCCTGAATGGGGACGCTATCTAGTGCGTGCCTGTGATGGAGATGGGCACTGCTCGGGGCAAATTGTATATATCGACTGGCCAGGTTGGGCTGGAAAATCTCGTGAAGGCGATCCTTTAGGGGCTACAGCTTTGAATTTTAATGCGGATAAGGAAAGGTACAATGTTGGAGAAGAGGTAACTTTAAATATTCCTACTGGTTTTACTGGGCGTGCTTTAGTAACGATTGAGAGTGGAAGTAACATCCTTTCTGCCAACTGGATACAAGCTAAAAAAGGTACTACTAACTACAAGTTTAAGGCCACCGCAGATATGGCTCCTAATGTTTATGCGCATGTAACACTGATACAGCCCCATGCCCAAACCAAGAATGACCTTCCTATCCGAATGTATGGGGTCATTCCGATTCAAATAGAAGATCCCGCGACCCATCTCGAACCTACAATTGCAATGAAGGAAGAGCTACGGCCAATGGAGGAGTTTACCGTAACCGTAGGCGAACGAAGAGGAGGTCCAATGACTTACACCATAGCTATTGTAGATGATGGATTACTCGACTTAACCAGATTTAAAACCCCTTCTCCTTGGTCAACCTTCTATCAGCGAGAAGCTTTAGGTGTCAAGAGTTGGGATATGTACAACTCTGTACTGGGTGCCTTTGGTGGAAGTATCAAAAGTTTGTTGAGTATTGGAGGGGATGATGCTATTTTGAATAATAAAGACAAAAAAGACGATCGCTTCAAACCTGTAGTGCTCTATGCGGGGCCTTTTGAGCTCAAAGCTGGAGAGCAAAAAACACATAGCTTTGAAATGCCCAACTATGTAGGGTCGGTTCGAGCAATGGTAGTGGCTACTGAAGATGCCGCCTATGGATCTTCTGACAAAACGGTAAAGGTTCGTCAGCCACTCATGGTACTGGGATCGCTACCAAGAGTTTTAGGTCCTGGAGAAACCATTAAGCTTCCTGTAACCGTTTTTGCAATGAAGGAAGGCATCAAAAATGTAAATGTCAAGCTCAACACCAATGATATGGTAGAAGTGCTTGGCGGCAATACCCGGTCTCTCTCCTTCTCTGATTTAGGGGAAGAAATGGCCTATTTTGAATTGAAGGTAAAAGATCGTGCTGGTTTGGCGAGTATTCAACTAGAGGTGAATGGTAGTGGTCATAGTGCTTCATACAACAGTTCTGTAGAAGTACGCCTCCCTAACCCTAATATTAGTGAAGCTTATGCTGGAACCGTAGAAGCTGGAAAAAAATGGGAGCAAGCCTACACCCCTATTGGCGTAGTGGGCACCAATGCTGCTGTTTTGGAAGTCAGTGCTGTTCCTCCTCTGAATCTTGGGAAACGCCTCCGCTACTTGATCCGTTACCCTTATGGATGTATCGAACAAACCACATCTTCAGTCTTTCCTCAGCTCTATTTGAGTAGTTTAATGGACTTGCCCGAGCAAAAAAGAAAGGAGATCGATAAAAACATCAAAGCTGGCATCGATCGCCTGCAAAGCTTCCAACTATCTAATGGTGGAATGGGTTACTGGCAAGGTGCAAGCAAAGCAAGTGACTGGGGAACCAATTATGCCGGGCATTTCCTGCTCGAAGCCGAAAAAACTGGCTATAAAGTGCCTAGAGACCTCAAGAAAAAATGGATCAACTATCAAAAAGAACAGGCGCGCCGTTGGGCCAGCACCAACAATGCTAGTGATGATATGATTCAGGCTTATCGTTTGTACTTACTAGCATTGGCAGGCAAAGCCGAGCTTGGCGCTATGAACCGAATGCGACTTGCCAAACTGCATAAAAATGCCGTAGCTGCACATTGGCATCTCGCTGCTGCCTACTACCTAGCTGGTCAGAAAGCTGTGGCTAAGGAAATTACGAATAAGGCTGCCTTTGAAGTGATGCAATATACCCAAGCGGCTGGTGCAGAAACCTTTGGAACTCAACTCAGAGACCAAGCCTTGATTCTCCAAACCTTGAGCATTATGAACGAGCGCAACCGTGCAGAGCAACTGGTAAAAACCATCTCTGGACAACTCGCCTCCAACAAATGGCTCAACACACAGGAAACGGCACAGGCTTTAGTTGCTATGGCGAAATTTACAGGGCAATCGGGAGTAGCACAAGAACTGGTCTTTGAATACCGAGTTAGTGGCGGCAAATGGGAGAAAATTAAGTCGGATAAACCTATCTGGCAAATGGATCTAGCCGCTGAAGGCAGCAGCAAAATAGAAGTACGAAACAACATGAAGCAATTGCTATTCGCTCGAGTGGTAGCATCTGGAACACCTCCTGCTGGAGATGAAGTAGCTGCAAGCAACGGTATGCAATTGGCCGTAAAATACATGACCTTAGATGGCAAGGCGCTGGATGTATCTCGCTTAAAGCAAGGTGAAGACTTCCTGGCTGAAGTCACCATCACCAATACTGGCGGCTATACCTACAATGAAGTCGCTCTAGCACAGGTATTCCCCTCTGGTTGGGAGCTGATTAACCACCGCTTGATGGGAATTAAACTCAAAGGAGATGCTCCTGAATATCAAGACATCCGAGATGATCGAGTATACACCTTCTTTGACCTCAGTAGTGGCAAATCACAAACCTATCAGGTAAGGCTGAATGCTACCTATCTTGGGCGATATTACCTACCTGCGGTTTCGGTAGAAGCAATGTACGACAAGTCGCTAAATGCTCGCCAAACAGGACAATGGGTAGAAGTAATTGCTGACGGGGGCAAATAAATTCCTGCTTCCTTAATAGCATCATCTATCATGGTTTAGCTTGCCATGATAGATGATTTTTTCTTATACAATTCCTTCGCTCAGCCCCTCGTCTAGAATGAGGAGCAAAGCATCCTGCATGCTTAAAATTTTCGGATCCTTCCCAGAAGGGCTAGACCTTCTTTTTTACAAAAAAAGAGGGTCGAGAGGATCGAAAATTGACAGCAACCCAGCCCTAGCCTTTCTCCGAAGGAGTCGAAGAAGGCTAGGTACTTATATGTGTTTAGTGCAGCTCAAGAGGAGTATGGGGTCTCACCCCATGGACTAAAACTTCGCAGGTTAAGCACTTTACGAGATTAGCGGGCTGAAGGTCTGCTGTTCACATCCATTGTGGGGCTCGTCCCAATGAAGTATTAAATTCCCCCTCCTTTTCAAGAAGTTTGATTCCTCAACCCCAAAAGTTGGGGAGTTTTAGTTGCAGCTCAACAGTACTTCACTGCATTTCATCGACTCAGAGCTGCAGTTCATGCATTTAGCAAAAACAAAATAGAGTCTACCCCTATATTTTTAATTTTCAAGAGAAAACACCTCAACACAAAGTATTTAACCATTAAAATTCAATACTATGAAAAGCCTAAAGAATTTAGAAAACAAAAGCATCAAAAATACTCAAACCATCAAAGGTGGCAATAATGGAAATAATGGTTCTACTGTGAGTTCAAATGACACTAACTCTGGAACCTTAATGATCAACATCTGCCATTTGTAAAGAGACCAAAGTTACACTAAATTGATGTTGTCAAGAATGTAGCAGAAACTATACTGCTACGCTCTTTTTTTGAGTACAAAAACCTTCCCGCCGACAGGCGGCAGCAATCACAGTACCCCTAGTGTATCAAATTGAG
>CAZOLU010000047.1:11886-14485 GCA_964580485.1 uncultured Saprospiraceae bacterium
TGCATCCACCCGCAGCCAGTCCTTCAACAAACTAGCATAGACCCGCCGAAAATCAATCTCATATTTCAAATCCCCCTTATCGAGATTCGTCAAATTCGGTGCCGAATTATAAAAACCTGCCTTTTGCAAGCTTCCACTCATCAGAAAAAGATTGTTGGCCGTACCATGATCCGTTCCACGACTCGCATTTTCAGCTACCCGGCGACCAAACTCACTAAAGGTCATCACTACAGAATCCTTCCAATTGTCGCCCTGCTTCAAATCCTTCACAAAAGCAGCCACTCCTTCGGCATACTGTTTCAACAAACGCTCCTGACGATTATTTTGCCCTGCATGCGTATCAAAGCCACCCAAAGTGACATAATAGATCTGCGCATCACAACCAGCGTTAATCAACTCCGCCACCTGCTTCAAATCCTTGGCAAAAGCCGATTGTGGATAGGCAATATTGGAGCTAAACAACTTGGATTGCTCAAACAAATAATCCGCAGAAGCCACGGTATTATTCAACATTTTATACAAATAAGCTACATTTTCCTGATGCTCATGCTCATGATGATGTGCCAAAGCTTTGATAATCGGGGTATTCACTGTTCTGTACAAACGCTTGGGATTCGACATCGCAAAGCCCAATCGCTCCTCCCCTTTCAGCACCAAACTCAACTGGTCATCCAACTCCAAAGCCGTATGCGGCTGCTCACAGCTTTTACACTGATCCAAATAACGCCCCAACCAGCCCGTAGAGAGGTATTCGTGGGCATCAGAAGCTGTATGCCAAATATCCATAGACCTAAAATGAGAACGATCTGGATTAGGATAGCCCACCGAGTTGATGACATTCATATAACCTTCATCCCACAAATACTGCAAAGGCTGCAAAGCTGGATGTAGCCCTAGCTCATCGCTCAATTGGATCACCTTTGATTTTGGAATGGCAATATTAGTCCGCTTCTGATAATAAATATCATTTTCAAAAGGCACTATGGTATTCAGACCATCATTCCCCCCGGTCAGCTGTATGACAATCAAACGCTTACCATCATATTTCTCTTTGGGAATATAGCTATTTTGCATCGCTTTCAAAAAAGCAGGGATCATCATGGTTCCGGCAGCAACTAAGGCCGAGTTTTTTAAGAATTTTCTACGTTTCATCTGCTGAGACTTTAGACTGTTAGACACTAGATATTAAGACTTTAAGACTAGATGTTGATTTTTATTTGGGGCATTCCGCCAAGGCTCCATCGCTATGTTTCGGGGCTCACAGGTCTGCTCGGCTACCTCATTGCATTCGGCATCTGCTCGCTACGCTCGCCCCCCTCCACAGCGCTTTGCCAGATTTAGACTGATAGACGCTAGACTTTTAGTCTATTCCTCAACACAACTGATATTCTGGCATACTCATCAGCACCAAAGTCCAAGCACGAATGCGCGCTTCGGCGGTTTTAGCCTGTTGGGTATAGTGCTGAAAAGCAGGCAGGTCGAGCTTGACAGGTACGGGAATTAGGTATTCTGCCAGTGCTTGGGGCAAATCTTTCTCGGGCAAGCCTGCAAAAGCCGCTATCAAGGATTGTAGATCTGCCGAAAGCTCCAACTTGCGGATAGCCGCAGCTCGCATAGCCGCTTCTGGAGCATCCTTGGGGCGAAAATTCACCTCAGCCTTATTGAAAAGCAAGGCTGCAAAATTCAGGCGGATCATTAGACTTGAATTATCAATCCAGCTCTTGCCCCCTGGCCAGCCTGCCACATTAGGAGGATGAAAAAGCACCTGCCCCAAAGCACGCTGTGGAAACAACCACCCCTTCTCGTCATCCACCTTCAAGCTCAGGACTCTAGCCAGCTCTACGCTGAGTTCTACTGGCGATTTAATCTTAGCTCCCAAATGTTTGCTTTGGTAAAACCAATCGGCATAAAAAAGATGACGCATCATTTTTTTGATGTCATAGCCTGAATCATAAAAGACCGTAGCCAGTTCCTCGACTTCCTTCTCCACTATCTTATTTTCATTCACAAAAAAGCGGTAGACCTTGCGAGCGATAAAACGGGCTGTTTGCTTTTGCTCTAAAATAATATCGATAATATCAGTACCATCAAAATTGCCCGTTTTGCCCATAAAAGTCTTTTGCCCCTCATCATGCTGCCGCTTGCGGAAGCTAAACTTGCCCGTGATTCGGTTGGTAAACCAACCTGTAAAGGCTCGAGCGGCGGCTTTTACATCTTTTTCGGTATAGTTGCCTCGCCCTATGGTAAACAATTCCATCAACTCCCGAGCATAGTTTTCATTGGGCTTATCTTTTCGGTTTTGCTGATTATTGAGGTAAAGAATCATCGCACTATCCTTAGAAATGGCCATCAGCAAATCTCGAAAATTGCCCAAGGCATGCTTGCGCAGTAGCTCAAGCTGCGCAGCAGCTTTCATAAAATCCTTCGACTCGCAAGCAAAATGCCCATGCCAAAACAAGGCCATTTTCTCCAGCAAAGGGCTGTTTTTAGGGTGGATCATAGCCTCTACCCAGTTGTTGTTGACCTGAGCCGTGAGTTGGCGCACTTCTTTGCGGATTTCTTGTTTTTCCTTTTTTGAAAGTTTTTTCAGTTTGTCCGC
>CAZOLU010000048.1:0-8039 GCA_964580485.1 uncultured Saprospiraceae bacterium
CAGGGCAAAAGACTGGAATTTAACAAGTAGATAGAAATTTAAACATGCTCTAAATTCTCTTTAATAATTTTATCATAAGGGTTAGGCATAAATAGGATTTCAAAACAAAAGTATAGCCTAAAAATTAAAAAGCAATCCAAAATAAACTTTTTTGTTTCTAAAAAGATGGAAAAACCACAAATAAGTCTAATTTTTAAAACTTTTAGTTTAAATTTGTAACCAAAGCGACGCAACTATCTCCTTCGGATGCTGTTTTATACCATAATTATTGCAGTTCCTTAATTCGTACTATTATAATTCATTCATCACCATAAATCCAATCCTATAAAGATCTATCAGAAAGCCCAAGAGACATGGCAAAAGCAAAGATTAACATTGTATGGTTAAAACGAGATCTTCGATTACAAGACCATGCACCTCTACAAAAAGCGATTGCAGCAGGTCAACCCATTTTACTATTGTATATTTTTGAGCCATCACTTATGCAGCAAGCAACCTCTGACCTTAGGCATTGGCGCTTTGTGTGTCAATCCCTTAAAGATATGCAGCATGTTGATCGTTTAAACTATGCTATTTCAGTTTGCCATAAGGAGGCGATAGAGGTTTTTCGCCAGATTCTACGATTTTACAGCATCGACACTGTTTTTTCTCATGAAGAAGTAGGCATTGCACACACGTATAAAAGAGATTTACAGCTTCAGCGATTTTTTCAACAGCGTGCGATTCAGTGGGAAGAAAGTCCTTATGCTGGGGTGCGGAGAGGCTTGCGCACTCGAGAAGGTTGGGGCAAGTACTGGCACCAGGTAATGCAAGCCCCTATGCATGAGGTGCAGCTTGATGCACTACGTAGTTTAAGTCTACGACTCTCACTGGAAAATCAGCGGGCACATCAAGCGATTAAAGGGAAGGCTCTGCCTCCTGAAATTCGGCAAAGCATGCCTGAAGGCATGCAGGCTGGCGGCGAGCAATTAGCCTGGGAATACCTCAAAAGCTTTGTACATCGGCGCGCCCAAGGCTACCGATACAAAATCTCCTCCCCCTCCGCCGCTCGCAAAGCAGGCAGCCGGCTTTCGCCCTACCTCGCTTGGGGTAATCTCAGCGTCAGGCAAGTCTATCAATACTACAAAGCACAACTCAAAGAGCGTACAGCTTCTATGCAAAAAGACCTCCGCAGCTTTGCCTCTCGACTGCGTTGGCACTGCCACTTCATCCAAAAATTTGAATCAGAAGATCGCATAGAATTTGAGCACCTCAACCCCGCTTTCAATGCGCTAGATCAGGAGTTTAACCCAGCCTATTTTGAGGCTTGGAAAAATGGGCAAACTGGTTACCCTCTAGTTGATGCAGCTATGCGATGCTTACAAAACACGGGCTTTGTCAACTTTAGAATGCGAGCTATGCTGGTTTCTTTTTGGTGTCATTACTTATGGCAACCTTGGCAACCTGCTGCAAGCTACTTAGCTGCTCAATTCCTAGATTTTGAGCCTGGTATTCATTATGCACAAATGCAAATGCAGGCGGGGGTTACGGGAATCAACACCATACGCATCTACAATCCTACTAAACAAGCTAAAGAACTTGACCCTGATGGGGATTTTATCCTAAAATGGGTACCAGAACTCAAAAGTATTCCCAAACAGTTTTTAGCCGAGCCTTGGCGATTAGGACCACTCGAGCAAGCCTTTGTCAATATGCAATTGGGTAAAGATTACCCCTACCCTATTGTGAATCAAAAACTCGCCCATAGCCAAGCTCGAAAACAACTTTGGGCGATTAAAGAAAGTGCTAAAGCACAACAATACATTCCTAAGATTCTAGCCCGACATGTTGAGCCAAGAACCAAAGCCCAAGCTTCATCCATTGGCAAAACGGCACCTAAAACCACTACTAAAAATAAAGAAAAACGTTCCGAAGGCCCCTTATTTCAACAACTATTCCCTAAAAAAAGAGGCATCACTGACCTTTTGGAGAAGAAGGATCTACAACACGCTCCTCAGTTTCTAACCCCGTAGCATCCTCCTCTTTTGTAGCAGCTTCCCCTTGTACGGGATTCAGCAAAGAATTTCGATCTTCCTCCAATAGTAGTGCATAAACCTCCGCATCCTTACCCATCAAAGGAGCCACCTCCTCTAACAATGCCCGAATTTCCCCATGTCCAGCCTCTGTTTGTCCCATCAAAAGCATGGTGTAGGCTTTCCCTGCCCAATTGTCGTAGTAGTATGCTACATCCTCTCTGCGCTCATATCGTTTGCCCAAAGCTAAACGATCTTCAAATTTGCTGAGTGCTACTTTATACGCTTTATAGGCTTCGGTACTATCTCCCATCAAATCTTTATAAAATCCCAAAATTTGCCATCCCTCAGCTAGGTCAGGGTCAACCTTCACTCTTAATTCCATCATTTCCAAGGCCTTTAAGGTATCCTTTCGATCAAGATACAAGGCCGCTAAATTGCTATAAGGTAACCCATACTTAGGATCTTTTCGAATGACGGTTTCCAGTAGTTTTCGAGCACGTTCTTGTACGGCCACATACTCTTCTGGATTTAAATTCACATCATAATGCAACTGTGTTAGCAGTTGTACGGCAGTATCATTCAACATCAGCAACTCTGAATCTATGGGTTGATATTCCTCAGGCAACCATCCTATCTCTGCATCTTTAATCGTTTTCTGTGCCTCATCTCCAGATCCTACACAGGCTGTAAGCATTGCAGCTATTATCAATATTAGCATTATTTTATTCATATAGATCTCATTTTAGTTTAGAATGACAAAGCTAAGCAAAATGTTCTAAATTCATACACTTCCAACCTCTCAAGATATTAAAGCTTATATCTCATAAAAACAGAAGTATTGGTTAAGTGACTTAAATGAAGACTATCAATAGCAAAGTAGCTATCAACGGATCTTATTAGATTTTAAAAGTCATCTATTACACGCTGAAAACTACTATATATCGGACTTACTGCCTTTCTAGTTAAAATAAAGGTCAATTCGACTATCTTTTTGTTGGAAAAACAAGGGATTATTTCTATTTTAGGGGGGAAAACCAACACACATTTAGCCCATTGCAACCTATCAACTATGCCAGAAGAAATACAACAACAAGAAAACAGTTCGGAAGATAGCAACTCCTACAGCCCGATAAGCCTCAATTTTGGAGCGCTCACATTAAGCTCTTCTAGTGGTACTGCTAATGATCTCAGTGCCAACCTTCGCATTTTTCAAAATTCAACTCGTATTGCACCAGGTGCATTAAGTCTCAATCGCAATGGGGAAAACTACTCCATTGGATACTCTGGAGGATTGCCCCTTCAAGGTAATTTCGGCCCCATTACAACGGAAGGCCTCAGCGCAGATTCCATTCGGGTAGGTAATGCGGGGCTTCAAGAACTGGCCATTAGTGCCAACAGTATGAGAATTGGCGAAAATTTCCAGCTCAACAATATTAATGCAAGTCTTAGCGGAGGTGCTGGCAACTTTGCCGTTACAGCAGGCAGTGCAACGGGAGTCGTTATGGGCAAAAGCTTTACTGTCAATAGTCCTACCGTCATTATCGATCGAAATGGAAATTTTGTTGAAGCTAGTTTTGGAGAAGCTATGGGGGAAGGTATTAGTGCTACTGGTGGCCGAATGACTCCCAATGGGGTATCCATCAGCTCTGCGGGGGTAGCCCTGCCAGAAATCTATGGGCAAGAATTAAACGTGAGCTTTGCCAACCTAAATCTCAATGAAACAGGATATACGGGAACAGGTACCATCACTCAAGACAGTGAATTAAATCTCATTAACAACACCCTAACGGTTTCCAACTTTGTAGGGACAGCAGACATTCAGAGCAACAATTGGAATGTTAATGTTCAGGGTAATCTAAATTATACTGAAGGTAGTACTACCATTTCTGCCAAAGGCGACCTGAGCGCAGGTGCAGAGGGAGTTGGTTTTCAACTCTCCCAAGGCCGAGTCAATACCGACCTTAATGGCATTATCTTTACCTCTGAAGGCTTGGAATATGACTCAACTACCGATAGCTTGAGTATGTCTTCGGGAAATGCTTCTACTCAAATTTTAGGTGGTACCGTAGAAGGTACGCTTAGCAATGCCTCTTATGGGGCTACTGGTTTTGATTTTGAATCAGTTACCCTTTCTACCACCAACGTACAGCTTTTCCCTGGAATGCAAATGGGAATTGAGTCTGCTACCATTAGCAACAATGAGGGCAATTACACTTTTGCGCTTGAAAATGGTGCATTAAGCTACAATTCAGCAAGTATCACAGGTAGCGGAACGGTTAGCGTTTGGGTAGATAATCAAGGAATGCGAGGTACTTTAGTAGGACCTCAACTCAACACCAATTTCTTAGACATCTCTGCTGAAGGAGAAATCAATTTTACCGATACTGGAATTAGCATTCCCTCAGCTACTTTTACTGTTAAAAACTTAGGTCCAGCTGCTGACAATGCCCTTTCGGTTAATGCCGAAGGGGTAGAATACAACTCCAATGAACTGGTTATCAATGGTCTAAATATCGACCTACCCCAAATTGGCCCTGTAAATGCTAATGCTGTTGTTGATAATCTGAGTGTAGGAGAAGCAGGAATTTCAGCTACGGGCGGTCGAATTGAAGTGACTGGTGAGGAAATTAGTTTAGCAGGAGGTCTGATTACAGTTAGTGAATTTAATTCTGTGGTGAATGCTTCGGATGCTGGTTGGGAAGCCACCCTCTCCGGAAATCTAAGCGCGAGTGCCGAAAATATTAATGCAGAAGGAAGCCTTCGCACCAATTTTGGTTCTGCGGCGGAATCTGCCTTCAGCCTTGAAAATGGCCGAGTGAGTTCAGACATTAACGGTATCATCTTTACTTCCGAAGGATTAGAATACGACTCTACTACCGACCAGCTACAAGCTCAAACTACCGAGCTATCGGCAGAGGTCTTTAATACTAGGGCTACTGGAACTTTACAAAATGCTAGTATAGGAGCTGACGGATTTGATTACACCGAGGTGTCTGTAGAAACTGAAGGAGAAGCGGAATTACTCCCAGGTTTGGTAGTACCCGAATTTGTAGGATATTTACGAAAAAATGAAACGGGAGATGCAGATATTGAGCTTCTGGGTTCTGTAAACTTCAACAATCCTCTACTTCGAGGTGGAGCAAGTTCTATTACGTATAATTATACTGCTGGTGAGCATAGTTTTGATATAGAAGGCTTGAATGTAGATAGCGACTATTTTAGTTTTAATGCCAATTCAGCGACTTATGCTGACGAAGAACTCAATATTAGCTCTACCGATCTCACCTTAAAAAATTTAGGCCCAGCCGCAGATGCTGCCACCGTAAGTGCTGGAGCGATCAAGTGGTCCAGTGCTGGCTTGGAAATAGAAAGCCTGGAGGCGGGTCTCCCTCCTATTGGAGATGTGGGGATCAGTGCCAATGCCGATAAACTAAATGTCAGCGATGCTGGTGTTACCGTAGAAAATGGAACGGTTGAGGTAGATGGAGACTTGAGTTTTGCCAATGGTGCTCTTGCCATCAATAGTGTATCTGGTGCTTTTGATGTAGCCGAAGGGGCTTGGGATGCTTCTGTAACAGGAGCTTTAGCTGTTAATAATGTAGCCAATACTACGGCTTCAGGGAATTTAACAATTGAGTTTGGATCCGAAGGCACTAGCTTTAACCTCCAAGATGGTCAAATTCAATCTACCCTCGCAGGACTTACCCTCAGTGCCACAGGAATTAGCATCAACAGCGAAGATCCTTCTATTCTCAGAATTGATACTGCAACGCTTGAAATTCCAGAATTAGACGGCGGAGATCTAACCGCAACGATCAACGAAGTAAGTTTTGGAACAGAGGGCTTTGACTTCCAGTCGGTGCAAATCAACTCAACCGGTAGCTTTGAATTGCTTCCAGGTTTTACCCTCTCTGGACTTGGAGGTACACTTAGCAATGAAGGTGGAGGAGAATATGGTATTGATGCCAATGCAAGTGCCAACCTAAGCTCTTCGGCTCTAAATGGTGGGGCTTCGGTTCGCTTTACTCGTGCTGGCGGGGAATCAAGATTTGAGCTAGAGCAATTCAATTTGCAAACCAACTTATTCGACTTTACGGTAGCCTCGGCAGTATTTGAAGATAATAAACTTAGTGTAGAAACCGTTGATTTAGACCTCAAAAACCTAGGAGCGGCTGGCGATGGGTTACAAGCGTCTGCTCAAGGCGTAGAGTATTCTGCTCAGGGGCTAAAAATCAATCAACTCAATGCAGATTTCCCCCAAATTGGAGATGTTAATGTAGGGGTAGAAGTGAGCAATCTCAATATCCCCTCTGGTGGTGGAATTACAGGTAGAGGTACCGTAACCGTAGATTCTGAAATCACTCTTGCCGGAGGAGCTGTAAAACTTAACAATGTAGGCGGTACTGTAGATTTCCAAGATAATAGCTGGGGTGTGGAAGTTTCTGCTGGACTTGGATTTGATGTGGCTGGTGTTAATGGTGGTGGAAATGTTACGGTGGGCTATGGTTCTGAAAATGGAGTTGATGTTAGTGTTGAAAATGGTACATTCAATGCCTCTTATGCTGGAGTTACTCTGGCTGGAGAAGGTTTGAACTACTCTTATAGTGAAGATAAATTTGGTATTGAAACCACAACTGTAAACATGCCGCAATTGGGGCAAACAGGTGTTGAAACTACCGTAAATGGCCTATCGGTTCAAGATGGAGACATTGATTTTGAAGGCATTGTCATTCAAGTTAATCAAACCATTACCATTATCAACGGCCTAGATGCTACCCTCGAAAGTGCTACCCTCGAAAAAGAAGGAGAGGCTATCACCACTGGTATTACGATTGGGGTTAGCCTCGATGATAGCAATTATGGCATTGGTGGAAATGGTCGAGGAACACTAGAGTATGAACTTGCTACAAATGAGTTTTCAGGCAGACTAGATTCTTTGAGCATCAATACTCCTGTTTTTGATGTTTCTATTAGTGGCGGTGCCGAAATCAACCAAGATGGGTTCAGCATCGGGCGGGCTACCCTCGGGTTTAGTGATGATTTAGATCCTCGAGAGCTAGAGCGTCTGATCCCTCAAGCTGGAGAATTAGGAACAATGGCATTAAATGCTTTGAAAGGGGTTAATGTTGTCGCTACCGACATCGACTATAACAGTGAGAATGGATTTACCGTAGGTGATTGGTCCCTCGAATTTGCCAAAATCTCCTTTGATGTGATGGGGCTGGCTGGAGAAATGGATCTCGCCGAACTTTCGGCCTCCCTTAGTGGTAGCAAAACTTTTGACCTAGATGATTTCAATATTCCAACTAGCATTGGAGTAGATGTTCCTATTGTACCTGGAATCAATGCTACGGGTAGTGTTGGATTGGGTGCCAACATTACTATTGGAGCAGGTATCAGTGCTGATGGAGACCACGATAGCGATGTTTGGGAATTGGAAGGAGATTTGAATGTTTCTGGGAATGTAATGGCCTACCTCCGTTTGGGAGTAGAAGCAGATGCAGTCATTGCTAGCGTAGGCGCAGCCTTACAAGCAAGAATCAATGCAGGTATTGAAGCTGGCGCTGGTATCGGTATGTTTATCACCTATGATCCTGAAACCAATAGTGTAAGTCTGGCAGATGGTGGACTTAACTTTGATTATAACCTCCTTGCCGAAATCTACACAGCCCTAGATCTAGTATTGTATTATGAGGCCTTGTTTGGATTGATTGGTGATGAAGAGGTGATTAACCTTGCTCGTTGGGATTTAGGTAGTCTTCACCTCCGAGGTGAGTCTAATGCCGATACGTTCAGAGACCTATTCCGCAACCTAGATAATACCGCATATATGCTGATCGACGGAGATCGTTACAATCTCTAAAAATATTATAGCTTCTGTTTAGCAGTCGGCAAAATGGGTTGATATTTCCATTTTGCCGATTTTTTTATAGGGAGCTAAAAAAATATACAAGATCAGATTTATGGTAAAATCAGCTATGAAACCGTACATATGGTTACATTTGCTTGGTATAATGGTCTAGC
>CAZOLU010000048.1:8049-14403 GCA_964580485.1 uncultured Saprospiraceae bacterium
ATCCCAAAGAGATAAGCTCTACTAATTGAAGGGAGGAGTCATTTTTTCTCAACTACCCCCCCAAGCGTTGTTTCAAAGCCAGCAAAGTACCATAGGGCGCATCCACTACTCCGGAATTGGCCAACCAAGCAGGAATTGATCCTCCCGCCTCAGCCACAGCCTGCTGCGTAACCTGTACTCGATTGTTTCCCACTTTTTTGACATGCCAAAAACCCTCCATCTTTTTGATGCGCACCAAGCCAGATTTTTCGGCAACCAGTCCGCTAACATTCTCAAAATATATGTAAAACTCCTCTTCCGAAATATATTTAAAGCGATACTTGGTAACATTATCTCGATCTGAAACAGGCCAAGGTGTTGCAATACGCGAATACACATAAAATAAATTATCCGAAACCCTTTTAACGGTTCTGGTATCATGTGTTTTGTGCATCCAGTCGGAATGCCTGCTCGCATCACGTAGCGTAGCTTCTACCCTTTTCATATCTGTATTGACATAAATTACCCCTTTAAACTCTTTGAGATCCCAACCCGCTTTTTTTCGAGTATACACTTTTACCCCCGATTGATCTTTAGATAAGTTCCAGCTTTGTGCAAAGCTCTCTGTTCCTAGAAAACAACAATAAAAACATAATGGTAAAACAAAAAGATATGGGCTATACATAGGTCTTGGGTTTAGGTTAAGCATAAATACATTTGGATTTTAATTCCTTGGGTATCAAGGATAAACTTATAGTACATTGTTGTACTACACTACTGTGCTGATGGTATAAAGCCTCCCCCCCCCTACCAGCAGATCATATTTTTTAAGCGACTGTGTTAATTCCCCCTACCTTATAGCTATGCTTCAAAAAACAATTAAAATCAAACATTTTTTTACATTAGTTTGCAAAAAATTTACAAAGTGAAACTATTTGTTTTATATTTGTAGATAACAATACATTTTGTTGCCAACATTTATATTCAATATGAGATATAAAATTAGCTAAGTTATGAAAAAGAATCACGGTCGAGAAGCACTAAATGATCGCTTCAAAAAAGCATTCCAACTTTTAATCGAAAGAGAAGAAATTATACCTAATGACCATTCTAAAGGCCTTTCAGAAACAGCCGAGCTGATTTTTGGAAAGCGCACCTATGGTCATTTACTCAACAAATATCTAAGTGGAGAGCGTTTTTTCCCATTCAAATATGTTGAACGTTTTTGTGAAGCCTTTAATATTAGTCGAGATTTTATGCTCAAAGGAGAGGGTCCTATACTGCAAGCAAACCCTAGCGAATATAGTAATAGATACCGAGCACCATCCTCCGACGCTCAGCAAGTACATGAGGGGAATATTCTCTACCCCAATGTAGCCGCCTTGGCAAGTAGTGCCTTGGGAATAGAAATGCATGAATCTGCCGAAAGCTTTTCTATTCCAGGACTGCAAGGAGGACAATATATTGCTTTTACAATTAGTGGTAACTCCATGTCTCCTACCCTCGCAGATGGCGATATGGTCATTTGCCGCCCATTAGAAGCTGTAGAAAAGATCAAAGATAATCAGGTCTATGCGGTTATTTCAGACAATGGGGTGCAGGTCAAACGGATTCAAAAAATATACAGCCCTGCTCGTCGCCTGATTCGGTTAAAAATGATTTCCGACAACTACCTAGAGCATGATCCTTTTGTTCTAAATATTAGTGAGGTGCGTAAAGTATTGCAAGTAGATCGCAAACTGACAGCCCTGTAAGTTTTTTATATGCTAACGTAAACTCAAGAATAGATATGCATGGGGAGCTGCTCCATAAACTGGGATATCCCAGCTTCAGCACTCTACGGAATTTCGCGCTGAAAATCTAGCATTCTAATCCATCAGGACTAGTTCCAATAATCGTATCTTGTAATTGTAAGTTTTGACTTCAACATATAACTTTAGCTTTCTCCCTGGGGTGGTCCGATCTATTGGACTGCCCTTTTGCTTTGCTCCTTCCCTATTTGTAGAAGCTACTCATTTATTAGGATTCTTTGCTTATATTTGTAGGAAATCTTTTAGTTTGTAGACCATCTCCCAATATTACTCATCCAAGATGAAGGCCTAGTCTGTTTATGATTCGTATTTTAAAAAACATCATACGTCGATTTTTACGACCAATCTTTATTGTGCTTCGAGACACCTTCAAGTTTTATACTGAAGATAAGGTGCAAAGTATGGGGGCTGCACTTGCCTACTATACTATTTTCTCGCTTCCAGCCATTTTGATTATCATCATTGGATTGGTAGGCTTTTTTCTGGGGGATGCGGCGGTTGAAGGTCGAGTATATGACGGCATTGTAGAACTATTTGGAGAAGCTACCGCAGCACAAATTGAACTTGCAGTTAAAAATATAGGTACAAATGATACCAATTGGTGGGCAACCATTATCGGTATTGGCTTTTTAATTTTCATTGCTACTAATATCTTCTATGCCCTCCAAGCTACCCTAAATAGTATCTTTGGGGTGAAAGAAGTTCCTAGAAAAGTGAAACTTTTGCAGGTGATCATCAATCGATTTATCTCCTTTGCAATGATCCTGAGTATTGGTGCCCTGCTTATTGTTTCTATTATACTTAATGGTTTGGTGTTGGCACTTAGCCGATATATTCAAACACACCAGGAATGGGTACTAAGTCATCTGCCCGACAATTGGGCCCCAGTCGTCAATTATTTTACCGACAACTTTTTAGTTTTTCTAAATCTTGGACTGTCGATCTTCCTGATTGTCCTCTTTTTCATGCTCTTGTACAAGATATTACCAGCAGTTAATCTACGCTGGCGACAAATCTGGGCAGGTTCTCTTTTTGCAGCCATCCTGTTTTGGATTGGTCAGTTGTTGTTGGGATATTACTTGAGCTATGCTGGAATGATTAGTGCCTATGGTGCTGCAGGCTCACTTATCATTTTGCTAATTTGGGTATACTACTCCGCTCAACTTGTTTTCATTGGGGCAGAATTTATCAAAGCACTTTGCCGATATAGAGGTATTATGATTCGCCCCAAAGGTTTTGCTCGGCAATTGCAACGCAACAGAAAGGACTGGGTGCGCAAAAGCCGAAGAAAGGATAAAAATGGACGGATTATAGAATTTTATGAAACTGCATTAGATAGCAGTATAGAATTATAGGTTGGAATGAAAATTGTTTCCACTCCTTACAGTTGAACGACATCATAACACAGCACTTCCTTCTGCAAACAAAAGCAAGCATCTATGTATCTACTCAAATTTTTTCCTTTAATAGTTCTTCTAATTTGCATCACCCCACAACTCAGCACTGCCCAAGAGGGAGAGTGTACCCATGGTAATTGCGAAAATGGAAAAGGTCGATACATTTACCCCAATGGAGATAAGTATATTGGTGAGTTTAAAGACAGTAAACTAGAGGGACGTGGCGTGTATACCTTCAAAAATGGCAATGTTTATCGTGGTCAATTTAGGAATAATATGCGACATGGCTATGGCAGCTATTTTTGGGTCAGTGGAGATACTTATATTGGAGAATATGTTGATAACAAACGGCACGGACAAGGAGCCTATAAATGGGAAAATGGAGATCTCTACGAAGGGGGATTTGCCAACAACATGATGGAAGGTGAAGGACTTATGACCTATGCCGATGCTCGCACTCAAAAAGGTATTTGGAAAGCAGATGTTTTTATTAAAGAAATTACACCTCCAAAAGAAGAAAACACAGAAGATCCAAGCAAAGACCCCTTTGCCACTGCCCAAGACGACATCAATGCCCTAAAGGGCAAAGCCATGCCCGCCCTAAGCAATCAAGTAGAAGGGCAGGCCCGTACTGCACTCGTTATTGGCAACAATCAATACCTCAAAGCCCCACTCAAAAACCCCGTAAATGATGCCATAGCGATGGCCGAAGAACTTCAAAGATCAGGATTCGACGTGATTTTGTATACCAACGCCACCCAAAAAGAAATTAAAGTAGCAATCCGAGACTTTGGGCAGTTGCTTAGAGAAAAAGGAGGGGTTGGACTATTTTTTTACGCAGGGCATGGAATGCAGGCAGATAATCGGAATTATATTGTTCCTGTTAATGCCGATATTCGCAAATCGCAAGATATTGAATTTGAATCGGTAGACCTAGGACGCGTACTTGTAGAGATGGACTATGCCGAAAATGACCTGAATATTGTCATCTTAGATGCCTGTCGAGACAATCCATACAAAGAGGACTTTGAAAATGCTCGAAACAAACACAATGGCTTTGCTTCGATCAATTCGGCCCCCTACAATTCTTTTATCGCCTTTTCTACCTCTCCTGGAGCGATTGCAATGGACAACCCCGAAGCAGAGCACGGACTCTACACCGAGCAACTGCTCAAATATATGCGCCAAGAAGGATTAAAAATCGAAGATATTTTCAAAAAAGTACGAGGCTATGTACGCCGACAATCCGAGGGCAAGCAAATTCCTTGGGAGGTCTCTTCGGTAGAAGATGATTTTTATTTCAAACCCTAATCGAACAAAAGTTCTGGGCGGTACTCAAAATGCATGGTATCATAGTGGTACCATTTGCCTCCCCAGATAAAACCATAAGACTCGAATAGCTCCACCAACTCCATCGGGATACGGTTGCGGTATTCAATAATACGACTACCATTTGGATCTTCCCCCTTTACATGCCAACGCCAGTAGTCGGAATATTGTACATTAACATCAATCGTCATCCCAAAACTATGCAAACTCAGGCGAGTAGTACCTGCAATGACACGCCAATTGAAGGTACCCCCTGGATTTTGAAGATAAGGATGTAAATCTGGCATCGTATCCAGCCGATTTGACAGCTCTTGCAATTTGAGGTGAATGTCATTGACGGTGGTTACCTCCAACTTTTTTCCAATGCTCTTGGGCAACCAGACAATAGTCGTCAAATGCTGCTGCACCTCCGACCTTGAGGCTCCATACATTTTTTTAAAGAATGGCTCATAACGTACACGCCCTGGGTCCTCTTTCTGTTCTGGCGTATCCAATACGGCTCCCTTCGGATAAGGCATCGCCATAAGCTGATCTTCTAAATCAGGATTTTGCAAAAGATCAATAAAGGCCTTATTGGCTTTAGCATCATCATACAACATGGTTGTACCATCCTTCCAAATCAAACTATTGGAAGTAGCTCCTTTAAATTGAGAAGGATAAGCCTTCAATAATCGCTTTAGTCCCTCGGGAATCGTATCTGCATCTACCAGTTTAGAACCTGAGTTCAAAGCTACTAGCTCTGCTTCAGCATCTTTCAGCTCCTGAGTGGGAGTCTCTATGGGCTGCTGACAGCCCAACTGCAAAAAAATCATTACCCCAAGCAGGAATAGGGTCAAAAAGTACTGCCAATTTTTCATAAACTAAAGATAAAGAATAGTTGGGGCTCTTTGGTTTGATTCTTGAGGATTTTTTCAAAAACAATTTATCCACTACTCTATTCTTATGGCTTCCACTTCAACAGTAAAAAAACATCAACGCATCGAAGAATGGCTAAATGCTATTTCACATGGATTATCAGCCTTAACCGCTCTGGTAGGCTTTATAGTACTTCTGGTCTTTGCCGCTTATAGCTCAAAGGATTGGGCTTTATTTAGCAGCATTTTTTATGGGATTGGCCTCATTGCCGTATTCCTCTCCTCTACTCTCTATCATGGTATTCAGAAAGAAAAAACCAAAGAATTTTGGCGTTTGGTAGATCATTGCTGTATTTACCTACTTATTGCAGGCACTTATACGCCCGTACTTTTAGTAACGATTGGAGGAGCTTTTGGCTGGACCTTTTTCGGGCTACAATGGAGTTTTGCACTCTTGGGGATCTATCTCAAAATTCGATACATCGAGCGATTTCAACTCACTGCGGTGGTCATGTATGCGGCTATGGGTTGGCTGGCCTTACTCAAAATTGGCTACCTCTACGAAAACTTACCTGGTGCTGGCTTTTGGCTACTGCTTTCCGGGGGCTTGTCTTATACTATTGGTATTATTTTCTATGTCATTGATAGTAGAATGTCTTATGCACATTTCATCTGGCATCTTTTTGTGACGGCAGGGGCACTGCTGCATTATTTGATGATTGCTTGGTATATGGTGTAGGCTGGAATGTATTGATGAGTCCAGAATAATAACAAACAAAATTTCTAAATATGAAATTTCTAATCTACCTATCTCTATTTATCATCTCCCCTATTTACTCCAGACAAGGTGATCTAGAAATTGAGGAAAAGTGTAAAATACTTCATAAGGGAACCTTCTATTATATTGGAGAGAATAATGATTATAAAACCGTACATATTTTCGAAGCCTGTGCCAAAGGTTCCAAGGACTCCTTTGGCATAGGA
>CAZOLU010000049.1:0-2779 GCA_964580485.1 uncultured Saprospiraceae bacterium
TATTGTCCGTTACTTTTGCGATACTAGTGTTGCGTACATTAATAGGTCGATTACAATTTTTGAATTTATTGCCATCCACCCAAATCTTTGCCTGTCGCTCACTCTGTATGGCCGTGTAGCAATCCTCAATAATACATTCACTAACTCTAAGATGACAACCTTTGCTTCGAATGAGTTGAGCAGGAGCTTCACCTATACCTTTAAAACTACAATATTGGAAGATGCTACCGGATTGGGAGTTTTCATTGTAATGCTGACAAGTACGTGTAAATAAAAAGCCATTCCAGCTTGCTCCATTATGCCCAGTAAACTCTATTTTTTTGCGTTTCTTGCCAATGGCACGCAGTCCACCATCTACAATAATTTTAGTTTCTGCTGCAAAATAAACTACCGTACCTGGGTCAATATCTAGGGTAGCACCTTGCATCACTTTAATGTCGGTAGTAATAATGTAGGGGCTATTCGACTTTTGCCAACGAGTATTTACTTCAATAGGTTCACTGACATAGGTAGTAGCTTGTAGTACTCCCCAGCTCAGGCAGCTTAATATGGTGGATATAATTATTCTTGTCATAAGTTTGGATGATTTTAGAATGGATCGTCAAACTCATCTACTTTTGTAGTAAGAGATTTATTAGAACTGAAATCTATCTAGCTATCGCAGTCAGCTTTGCTTGGTTAGAGGAAAATACGCTAGGACTTCAAGACTAGACATACGCTTATCAACAAAGTTAAAAAAATATCTTTAGTCTTTATAAGTAATTGGTATTGACAGTATAGGGCTAAGTACATTTTTTTATAAAACCCTATACCAATCGAAATTCAATGAATTTTACTGAAGCCGTAGCCTTTCCCTAAGGATGCTCCAAAGAAGTTCCTGGGACCTTTGGCACAGGCTTAGGAAATATGTACGGTTTTATACATTTTTAAATGAACTCCCTTCTAGAAAAAGAACGCAATATTCAAATATATAATATTTGAACGAAAACCATAAGGGCAATAACTAGACTTTGGTATTTTTTTTGCAATAGAGTTAGTACCATCTCTAGTTGATCAGATTTAAACAACCCCCCAAATATGATTATCATTACCTTACTCTACGCTATTATTTTTTATCAAATGTTTAGGAGTTTCCTAGAACGAGGAACACTTTGGTACAAAGACCCTAAATTTTGGCTACACCTAGCGTCTATTGTTATTTTAGCTAGTATCTATACCTTTAACTAGAAGGAATAGGATAAAACTGTTTAACAACTACATAAAATATCCAACCCACTGGACCTAGCATAAAGGTGAAAACCAATGCAGGTAATAACAATAGATGTGGAATATGCCGAGCTTTTGCTTTTTCAAAAATATAGCAACCTGCCAGAAAATCAAAGGCCAAGTAATGTATCCACCCAACTAAAACGGCCTCTTCTGTTTGAAATAAGGTCATGAGTCCTTCTAAACTTGAAAAATCAAGTGCGACCGTTTCCTCCTTAGGCATAAGCATCAACCATAAAAATAAACTAAGATAAGCTAAGCCCATTAGCCCAACCACTGCTTTCTGCTCAACCCACCATCGGGTACCCGACCAATTAGGTGCTACCCAAAGCGGAAGCCAAGCTAAAAGGGCAATGCTGTTGGCAATTTGAAAAATTAAGGAACTATCCATAATGTTCAGTTCATAAAGTTGATGATAAAAAAGGGATTATTTTTTCTTTAAGCTCATATCCAAGCTACTGTAAGAATGGGTTAGTGCACCCACAGAAATAAAATCTACCCCAGTTTCTGCATAAGCTCTAAGGGTTTCGAGGGTAATCCCCCCAGATGCTTCCAGCTCGTATGCCTTATTGACCAACTCAACAGCCTGCCGCATGGTAGTGGTGTCAAAATTGTCTAGCATAATGCGCTGAACCCCGCCTTTTTGGAGGACTTCTTCTAGCTCTTGCATGTCTCTAACTTCTACCGTAATTGCTAAGTCTAAATGCTGTTTTTGGAGGTATTGATGTACTTGGTCAATTGCCTTGCTGATGCTTCCGCAAAAGTCAACATGATTGTCTTTAATCATAATACGATCATAGAGCCCATCTCGGTAGTTAGTTCCCCCACCAATGCGAACAGCCCATTTTTCAAGAAATCGGAGTAGGGGAGTGGTTTTGCGGGTATCAAGAATCGTCACAGGAAGATCTTCTACTAGCTTTACAAATTGTTGGGTCATGCTAGCAATACCACTCATACGTTGCATACTATTAAGCACGAGGCGTTCTGCTTTCAGAATAGCTTGGCTGGGGCCATGCACCTCAAAAGCAATATCCCCCTTTGTTGCAAGACTGCCATCCTGCATATAAATTTTCATTTGAAAGGCAGGGTCTACATAACGAAAAATTTCAGCAGCCAAAGCCACACCCGCTAGTACTCCATCGTCTTTGATCAGCAGTTTTGCACTGCCAAACGCATCGGCAGGTACACAGGCCAAAGAAGTGTGGTCACCATCTCGAACATCTTCAAATAAAGCTTGTTCTATAAAGTTGAAGAGTTGGGCATCAGATATTGTTTCCATAGTATTAAATCTTTAGGATATGAATAAATGCCTTGCGGATAGAAATGAAAATATTAACATATCTTTAAAAACTGCCAACGCTCACCCCAAAAAATGATTTGGGTCACTAAAAAGCATTAATGCAAGGCTTATATTTGTAATGTAAACAAAATGAGTTGAGTTTTGTAAAATTAAATGAAAATAACAAGAAGCAAATACTTTGTACTTAGAATTTAGAATAAAATCATACTTGTG
>CAZOLU010000049.1:2789-14378 GCA_964580485.1 uncultured Saprospiraceae bacterium
CGGATTACAATAATTTGAACAAGGTATTTAATATCAACGCATAAAACGATTAGCATTATGGCAAAAAGAGGAAAACTTGCAGCAATGGTTCAAAATAAATGCCCTCGCTGCCATGAAGGAGATATGTTTAAGACCCCAATTACTGGTGGAATTTACAATATGCATGAAAATTGTCCCGAATGTGGACAGGCTTTTGAATTAGAGCCTGGTTTTTATTGGGGGGCGATGTATATAGGATATGGCCTTTCAGGAGGTTATATGCTAACTACAGTAACTGCGCTCATTGTAGGCTTGGGCTGGTCTGTGAATGCTGCTTTTTTACTAGCAATTTTAGGTGGAGTGGTGATTTTACCCCTCATTGCTCGCTTGGCTCGTTCTATCTGGATTCATATCTATGTAGGTTATGATGCAGAATGGAAAGAAAAGCTGAACAATAAGCCACAAAAAAATGTTAAGACGGCAATGCACAATCATTAGAATTTTATTGATTTGTGCAGGGATTACAACAAACAAGAGTTGTAGAGTGATCGGGGAGTAGCTCAGATCATGCTACAACTCTTTTATTTTATATTGCTAGACAAATAGGTATTCTTATGAAAATTGGAATTGTATGCTACCCTACTTATGGAGGTAGTGGTGTAGTGGCCACAGAATTGGGAAAAGGCTTAGCGCAAAAGGGGCATCAGGTGCATTTTATCACTTATGCTCAACCTGCCCGTTTAGACCATTTTCATGAGAATATTTTTTATAATGAAGTGCGTTTTGCAGAGTACCCCCTCTTTGAATATCCTCCTTATGAAACCGCCCTTGCAAGCAAGCTAGTAGATGTAGTCAAATACGATAAGCTAGATGTGTTGCATGTGCATTATGCTGTGCCTCATGCCTCGGTTGCCTATATGGCTAAGAAAATTCTCTTAGGAGAGGGGATTTATATTCCAACGGTAACTACTTTACATGGTACAGATATTACTTTGGTAGGTAAGCATCCCGTTTATGCTCCGGTAGTTACTTTTGCCATTGAAAAGTCGGATGGGGTAACGGCAGTTTCCGAAAGTTTGAAACAAGATACTTATAAGAATTTTGAGTTGGATAATGATATTCGGGTAATTCCCAACTTTATTGATTTTAGCCGTTTTAAAAAGACCAACAAAGAGCATTTTAAAAAGGCGATAGCTCCCGACGGAGAGAAAATCCTCATCCATGTATCTAATTTTAGAAAGGTAAAGCGCGTCGATGATGTTGTAAAGATTTTTGCAAAGCTGCGCCAAAAAATGGCCGCAAAACTGATGTTGGTAGGAGATGGACCAGAACGCCAAAAAGTAGAGATGCTCTGTCGGCAAATGGGGCTTTGCGAGGATATTCGTTTTTTGGGTAAACAAGATGCCGTTGAGGAGCTGCTTGCAGTTGCCGACTTATTTTTAATGCCTTCTGCAAGCGAAAGCTTTGGACTTTCGGCCTTGGAGGCGATGGCTTGTGAGGTGCCCGTCATTTCCTCTAATACAGGAGGCTTGCCAGAGGTGAATATTCATGGAAAAACGGGCTTTCTTAGCGATATTGGGAATATAGAGGAAATGGCACAGTATGCACTACAAATTTTACAAGATCCCGAAAAACATCAAGCATTTCGAGCGGCAGCTTTAAAACATGCCGAACAATTTTCAATCGACCATATCCTGCCTGCTTATGAGGCTTACTATGAGGAGGTGATCCGTACTTCTGTATATAACAAAGCAGAGGGCTAGTGCTAGGAGTCTTAGGTTTGATCAACTTGAGTATGCCCTTGATCTCCTCCCCAACGTTCTAATACCCTACGAATATCGTTAAGGGTTACGGGCTTGCTCAAATAGTCTTGCATCCCCACATCAAAACAACTCTGCCGATCCTCTTTTAAGGCATTGGCCGTAAGTGCAATGATGATAGGGTGCTGGTTTCTAGACTTGCTTCTAGCAAGTATTTGCTTTGTGGCCTCTAATCCATCCAATTCTGGCATCTGTACATCCATAAAAATAAGGTCGAAAAACGCAGTTTGGCATGCTTGTACTGCTTCAATACCATTCTGTGCAAGTTGGGGCTGATAGCCTAACTTTTTGAAAATTTTAAATAGCAGTTTTTGATTGATTTTGTCATCTTCAACCAACAAAATATTTAGGCTAGTATTGATCGTTGCGGCTTTTTGCAGTGCCTTTTTCGATTCCTCTACTGAATTGTTGATAACTTCTGCCCAAAAGCTAAAGAAAAAGCTAGAACCCTTCCCCTCCAAACTTTCTAGCCCAACCGAACCACCCATCATTTCTGCCAAGCGTTTTACAATAGCCAAACCCAAGCCTGTACCCCCATACCTCCGAGTGGTAGAGGCGTCTAGTTGTGAAAATACCTGAAAAAGATGATCCTGTTTGGTTTTGGGGATACCAACCCCCGTATCTCTTACTTCCACTCTAATATGTTGTTGACCTAAATCATTTACTTCTAGTACTTTTATATGAACAGAAACTTGACCAGAGGGGGTGAATTTTATAGCATTATCGAGCAAGTTGAGTAGCATTTGCCGGATTTTACCTGAATCTCCTTTCAGTAAGCTAGGAACTTCTGCATCGATATACGCATCGATTTGAATGTTTTTATCCCCAATTTTAGGTTGACTAATCGCTATACTTTCTTCTACACATTGTTTTAATGAAAATGGAATATACTCCAGCTGCATAGCTCCTTCTTCAATTTTAGAAATATCTAGAATCTCATTGATTATATTCAACAAACGATGTCCACTAATTTGTATCGTCTGAACATAGTCTTGTTGATCCTTATCTAAGGGGGTGAGTGCCAAAAGCTCGGTTACCCCAATAACTCCATTCATGGGGGTACGAATTTCATGGCTCATATTGGCTAAAAACTGCGACTTGGCTTTTGTAGCTTTTTCTAAGGCCTTATTCTTTTCTTCTACTTGTTTGCGTTCATAGTCATATCGGGTCTTAATCATTTCCATCAACCAATTGCTAATAAGCAAAATAAGGATGAAGGAAATTGTAAGGTCTAGCTTCCTTGCACTTTGCGAAGGGTAAGGAACAATCCATTGAGGGTAGTAAAAGTCTATCAAAAGGAGTGTTCCCACATTAGCTAATAAAGAAAAGGCATAGATCAGGCGATATTGAGCAGGAATGAGTACCAGGGAGATGATAAACATAAGGAAAAACCAGTAAGGAACAACACCTTCTAGGCCTCCTACCAGAATCCAAGCTACCGAACCAATAATATTAGTACTCACAATAAACGGTAGAATGATATATTGGTAGTAGCCCCGCCGAGCCAAAAGATAGAAAACACCATAAATGATCAAGATCCCTATTGCTCCAATATAAATGCGAGGAGCCAGCCCTAATAAGGCATGACTAATCAAGTAAATGATGCTGATAAAGACAGCACCAAGCATAAGCTTGTTGAAGGTACTTTCCTCTAAAGATAGGTGGTCAACGGTAAAGAGGCGTTTATAAAACTTCTTGATCATGGGTTTTATTTGGGATCTAAGGTATATTGCTATTTTAGGATGTCTCAGGTGCTGCTTTGATGCCTATTTATATAATATCTAACTTTTATGATGGCTGAAATGTTTGATTTGAGCTTTGAGCTCGTTGAGTTGAACAGGCTTGCTTAAAAAGGCTTGCATGCCTACCTCAAAACATAGATCACGATCACTTTGCAGGGCATTGGCGGTCATGGCAATAATAGGTGGAGGACTAGGATGTTGGGCTATAATTTGCCGAGTAGCTTCGAGTCCATCCATTTCGGGCATTTGCATATCCATAAAGATGAGATGATAAGGCTTTTGCAAGGCGAGCTGAACGGCCTGCAGGCCGTTTTCCGCCAAATCAATATCATAACCCAGCTTTTTGAACATACGAGCAGCCAACTTTTGACTCACTCGATCATCTTCTGCAACCAGAATCTTGAGCGCTGATGGCAGAGTGGCTGAGCTATTAGAATGATGCGGCTCTTTTACTTCTTTAGGAGCGCTAGTCCGCTGCATAGACAGTTGAATATGAAAACTAGAGCCCTGACCCAAAACAGATTCAAAACTGATGCTTCCCCCCATCATTTGTACTAGTTTTTTGACAATAGCCAGGCCCAGTCCCGTACCCCCATATTTCCGAGTGGTAGAGCTATCCACTTGCGAAAATTCCTTAAAAAGCAAGTGTTGGCTTTCTTGGGCAATTCCAATGCCCGTATCCGTTACCAAAATTTCAACCAGCAGTTTTTGCTCACCTATTGCTGTACTCTTGTAGCTAATCTGAACGCTTCCCTCCGCAGTAAATTTGATGGCATTATCCAAAAGGTTAATTAAAATTTGTTGAATCTTACCCGCATCCCCTTCTACCCAATCTACAGCCTGATCGCACCTGTGATATTCCAATTCAATAGCTTTAGACATGATTTTAGGCCGACTTAGATTGACGGCTTCTTGAATACAGGCATCCAAAGAAAAGGGAGCTATATCCAAACTGATGGCTCCCGCCTCGATTTTAGAGAGATCCAGAATCTCATTGAGAATATTCAACAAGCGCCGACCACTGAGCTGTATAGTTTCTAAATATTCTAGCTGCTCTGTATCTAAATTCGTTTTACCCAACAACTCCGTCATTCCGATCACCCCATTCATTGGTGTTCTAATTTCATGACTCATATTGGCCAGAAATTGTGTTTTAGCTTTTGTCGCTTCTTGTAGCCTTTTATTTTGTGCCTGAACAAGCTTCCTTTCATCTTCATACCTCCTACGCATCACTTCAATTAGTGCAAACATCACCAAAAGCACCAAAAAAATAGTAAAAATATAATTGAGGGTAAAGGCTAGTTCACTAGGTGGGTAACGAATCAGTGCTGGGTAGTAATGTTCTACTGTAATGAGCACACTTAAATTGATTAACACTAAAATAGCAGATATAATACGACTCCTCAGCCTTGGAAGGGATACCATAAAGATGACAAAAGCCAGCATGAAAAAATAGGGAACCTGACCTTTTAAGCCTCCAGAATAGAACCAGCCCTGTGAGCAGATGAAGAGCGTAAAGGCTACGTATGGGAGGGTAAGTTGTTTGTAATATCCTCCAAATCGGGATAAGGTATAAAATCCACCATAGATCAAAGCTCCTATGGCCGAATAAATGACTGCATCCCACAAGAGCCCAATCGATAAGCTAATAATCACATAGCTGATGCTAACCATTGCCGAAGCAAAGTTGATGGTGTTGAACAGGCTTTCCTCTAGGCTTTGCTGTGTCGAGTATTTGGGGAGTAGTTTTTTTATGTACATGAGTTGAAAAGGCTTCTCCAGGTTAATCTTGTAAACAACGGCAATTTAAGGCATGTGTTTTGTCCTTGGTTCTTTTTTTGACTGTGGTGGTATTGAGTTCAAAATAGTAAGCATCTTGGGAAAAGTAATCGCTAGAAGTCCAAAACAAGGCTTGATCTCCAACCTGCGTAAAACCCCTTATACTTGGACTAAAGAAACCTGAAGGGTATACTTCAAAGCCAGTGCTTGAGTTATTTTTTTCGAGCTCGGGCCAGGCATCTGCAGCCTTTAGCTGCTGAGCGGCTGTTTCCGCCCCCAAGCTATTGATCAGACTTTCCCATTCTTCGCTACTGGGTAGATGCCAGCCTTTGGGGCAAGCCACATTTGCCGCCCGCCAGTTGTAGAAATAGCCATCTTTTTGAAAATTACCATCTATATTTTCAATACAACCCCCAACCGTTTTAAACCTTAGGTTCTCTGCCATCCAGCATCGCTTTCCTATAGTAACGGTTTTATAAACTTGTTGATCTCTAGGGTCTGTAAATTCTCCTTGTATGAATTCTGCTGTTTTGGGACTAGGATTAGGAGGAGTAGGGGGGCTAGGTTGGACCTTGGATTGTTGTTTTAAGCTAAATTTTACAAAGCTGGGCGTTTCACTCAATTGTTGCCAAACTCCATCTCCATAAATAGACTTGCGGTCAATCAAACTACCTCTCAAAAGACATCCCCCCTCGTAGTTGGCATCAAAACCCAAGAAAATAGCATCCTGAATAAATACCTGCATATTTAGATCATACATCGGATCTGCAGAACTAAGGCTATAAGAGATCGCCTCACATTGTAAATTAACATCAAAGCGAATAACATCATCCCCTTTTATAAACTCTATCTTGTATAATCCTGAGTCTAAACTCTGACCATAGCATATCGAAGGGATTAAAACTAATAGGTAAAGTATTCTAATACAACAATATTTTGGATAAGAGCCGCTTAATATTTTGTGCATGGTACTAAGTTGAATATAGGGTTACTTTGAAGCAGAGGGATTTCATTAAGAAAGTCTGATATAGGAAGTATAGTAAGTCTATAAATATAAGTCACTTTAGATGGAATTTCAACTCTAATCTGCACTTATTTAGAGCTTTTTTGTAACTTAGTTGCTAGGCTAAGCTCGATTGTATGGCATTTTGGAACAACATAGTCAACGCATTAAATAATGAATTACCTCCATTCAACTCTTTGGATGAAGGAATTGATGAATTGATGAAGGACATGCGCCGTTTTTCAGAAGGCTTGCACGAAACAGAGTTTTACCTGAATACTCGTTGGCGAGAAGTGCGCGATGATATTGAATTTCAGGAAACTGTACTACATGTTTTCAAGGAAGGGGGTGTTTATTTGCGTATTTTGGATGGTGATATTGCTACTGGAAATTGGGAGCAAACCATCGGAGGACTTGTCATCAAGTTTAGTGGAAAGCATGAGCTGTATGAGCTGGTTTTTTTGAATGAAGACTTTTTTATTCTGCGCAAACATGGCAATCAGGCCCTAAAGGGCCGGCGGAAGTATTTTTTTATGGCTCGTGAAGCGGTGGCGCGTCGCCGAGAGTGGGTCGATTTGTTGGATCTGATGTATGAGATTTACAAAGGGAATAGCAATTATGTAGCGGTGGTAATTGTTGTCTTACTCGTCATTGCTGTGGTAGTCTTCTTTTCTATTATGTAGTTGAATAAAAAAGGCAAAAATCAGAGAACCCCCGATTTTTGCCTACAATGATTTACTATAAATAGAGCGTCTTACTCCTCTCCAAAAAAGTCAATAAAAGCATCTGCCAATTCCAATGCAATATAGGGTTGTGCCTCTACAGTTGAAGCTCCAATATGTGGTGTAGCAGAAATATGAGGGTGATTCAACAAGCGGGCATCTGGTGTCGGCTCATTCAAAAACACATCTAAAGCAGCTCCGGCAACCTGTCCTTGCTCCAAAGCCTCAAGTAATGCCTCCTCATCAATCACTCCACCACGAGAAGTATTGATGAGATACACCCCTTTTTTCATTTTAGCAATTTCTTCCGCTCCAATTAGAGCTTTTCCTCCTCCAAAAGGAACATGCACAGATATAAAGTCAGATTCACGCAAGACTTTCTCAAAAGAGACGGTTTGAAGTTGAATCGCTAAAGCTGCATTATCAATATCAGGGGTACTGATGTGAATGTCTACACTTTGCTCTACCAAATCACTAGCAATCACCTGCATTCCTACCCCCATAGCCACTCTCGCCAATTCATGCCCGATGCGTCCAAATCCAATAATCCCAAGCTTTCGACCACGAACCTGACTACCTGTAGAGTATTTCTTTTTGAGCTTTTTAAAGTGACTAATTCCTTGTTCGGGCATCTGCCGATTTGCATCATAAAGAAAGCGAGAGAGGTTGAAAACCTGTGCCATAACAAGTTCGGCGACTGCGAGAGAAGAGGCTTTAGGGGTGTTAATTACTTGAATACCCTTAGACCGAGCATACTCTACATCAATATTATCCATTCCAACACCTGCACGAGCAATCATTTTCAAATTGGGGCAGGCATCAATAAGTTCTTTGCGAATTTTAGTAGCAGAACGAACAATCACTGCATCATATTCAGGTAGTTTTTCAATAAGCTGCTCCTGTGGAATTTTTTCGGTATCTACTTGATATTGGGCTTCTTCCAACAATAATTTTCCATCTGCGTGGATGCCATCATTTGCTAATATTTTAATCATAATCAGATGTTTTAAGTGAACTCCTTCAACGGAGTGTGATTATTTTGAATGGGTTGTAATCATGAAGTGGATTTATGACATTACAAATCTACAAAAAAGCACTTGGATCTATAACTTTCCAATCATTTTTACTTAGGCAACTATTTTTTTTAGGCTAAAGGGAGTTTTTTGGCGTACATGCTAAGGTGTTTAAATTACCAATATGTTTGCAAAATAGTGATAAAATGCTGCTTTCGTAGCAATTGTGAAATGGGAACGAAAAATATTTAATCTTTTTGATTAAAAAACTTTAAGTTTCAAACAAAATGTTTTATATTTGTATCGTAAAGGCAATAGTGCTTAATTTTGTTTTAATTTTCAACTTTTTGGGTTTATGAAAGATAGTTTTACCATTATTTATCCTGATGGGAAAGTAGAGAAAAAAGTTTCACAACCTTCTATTCAACATGATAAGGCATTAACTAAAACTAAGAAAAAAGTGCTGTACCCCAAATCTTTTAAACACTTTTTGGGGGCTTTTACACATGCTATACATTGGGAACAGCTAAAAGATCAGCTCAGATACCCTGTATTGTTGCGACAAGCAAAAAAACGATGGTATATAGGTGCAGGTGCGGCCGCACTTTTTCTCTTTTTTATGTTTCCTCGGGCAGAAAAGGGTTTGGAACAATTTGCTGAAAAGCAGCATGGACAGCATGCTTCAGTAATCCCCGTGAGTACTTTAAATAGTGGAGGACAAGATGAAGAAAAGCACAGAACCTCAGCGACTCCTGTTGCTGTAACACCCCAAACCGCAAAGGAAGACAGGGAAGCCATAGAAGCTAGTATTCCTATTATTCCTGAAGCAAAACGTAAAGAAAATGCGCTGTTGAAAGAGTTGGGTAGACATGCCAAAGAATTACGAGATACTTATATCAAGCGTTATGCAAAAATTGCAAAAGGAGAACAACAAAAGTTTGGGATTCCCGCATCTATAACCTTGGGTCTGGCCATTCTACAAAGTGATTTTGGAACACAACTCGTAGCAGAAGAAGGTAAAAATCATTTAATGGTAAGTTGTGATAAAAATCCAATTCCTATGGGAAAAGGAATGACTGGACAGGGCGTTTATGGTGGGATTTGTTATACACGCTATGAAAGTGTATGGATGAGCTTTAGAGCCCACTCTGAAATGCTGAAGCGAAATTATGCTGCTGCCTTCCAACACTCAGATCAAGCCTATAAAAAATGGGCAAAAACATTAGAAGACCTAGGGTATTTTCAAAGCAACCTTAGTGCAGATATATTGATTCAAACCATAGAAAACTACCAACTCAAACAATTCGATACGGAATAAAAATGACTCTAATGTTTTAGAAACACCAGCAGAAAAAGTTCTTTCTCAGGTCTCAGGTCTCAAATTAGTATAGGTCAAGTTGAGTGTTTCTAGTAGTGGTCGGTTGCAAATTGCGCCGGCCATTTTTTTATGTGTCAACGTAAATTAACTAATTTGTATACGAATATTATTTATTTTTGGAAGGGAAGTAGTAGGCTAATATACCCATCATTAAGAGAACTTCGATAACGAGTAAATTCCCCATCCAACTCAGCCAGGCTTCTAAAATATAAAAATTGGGATAGCAGAGCCAACTCCAATCTTCATTAGGACAACGAATTCCCATATGCATCTTGAAAAAGGAGGCAAGGTAGGTGCCTGCCCGAAGGGTGATTGCAGAAAAAGTCAGTGCATAGCTACGCAACATAAATGCTGCATGTTTTTTGAGTTGCCCTTTTCGAATATGATAATAGGCCATATACGTAAAAAACCACCAGCATGTAGCCTGCAATACAAAGGCCCATTGTGCTGCTGCTCCACCACTTCCATAGAAGGCCATAAGCAGCCCCGAAGGAGCTGAAAACAACAAAATAACGAACACATAGACTTTGCCAATATTTCGATGCCACCTGGGGTATTGAAACATCAAACGCTTGGAGAATTGCGTTAGCCCTGCGGCTAATACTAAAACACTGGAGCTGATGTGTATATAGAAAGCCAGCATATAATGCTTTTTCTCGACAAGCCACAGGGGCTTATTCGCCAAAAAGTCAATATCGGTAGGAAATGGGGGAAGGAGATAGGGAAGGGCAATGCTCAACATCGTATAAGTTGATAGCATCAGAATTAAAATTAGTAGGATCTTCCCCAGTTGTTGGAATGCCGCAAACATACTCAAAGCTTTGTTCTAAAAATAACAAATCTATTTGATTTTCAAGACAAAACTTTAAGTACTAGTGCTATTTGGGCATTTCTTTTATTGAAATGCGTTGACCAAGACCTTGTAATTATCGTAAGAGGGATCTGTTTTTCGCATTTCTAAAAGGGAAAGTAGTTCATGGGTATTGAGCATTTCCTTTTCGATGAGTTCTGCGGTAAATTCATTTCGGATTTCAATTTTACCAGATTGTATTTGTTCCATCCGCCAGCGATAAGTAGCCTCCATTTTTTCCCAAATATCTTGATTGATTTGCTGGTAATCTAGCTGAGGCGTAATAGCTTCGGCTTCTTTAAAGGCCAATTGATTTCTTGCAATCAAGCTAGCATCGTTGATAATATAATAGGCAGTATGTGCCCAACCCTTCTCTTGCATAATCAATCTAGAATAGATGACCAACTGCAAATCTTCTAAGCTGCGAATTTGATCTCTACGGTAGCCCTTCCCCTTCCATTTGAGGTCAACCACAGCCATTTCTCCTTCTCGCTCCAAAACAAGATCGGCCACCCCACTAATTTCTTGCCCTGCAAGCTGTCCCTGAACTTCTACCTCCGTACCATAAATTTGCCAGTTGTTGTTTTGAATAGCGGCAATCAAGGACCAAGCAGCTCGTTTTAAGCGATTGATAAACGCCACACGTTCTGCTTCATGTCCGTACATGAGCAAAACTGCTCCTTCCCGTTCAAACATAGGCGGTAGCTGCATATCGATCCAGCTTTCAATATTTGCTCTAGTCCAGTGCTTTTTACTTGCACTAATTTCTTCAAACAATTTATCAAATACCGCATGTGCCAAATTCCCCAAGAGTTGATTATTATTAACCACACTTAAAATGGAGGACTTATGTAACTTAATCAGATATTGGAAAACCCATTGATAGGGGTAGTAAAAGAGGTTCTCAAGACTTGTAAAGGATTCTTTTTCTCTAGCTTGTAGAGGCTGAGCTGTATAGATGTTGATAAAGGGGCGAGGTCTATTTAGTTGTAATTGTTCAACATTTTCTTTTTGAGGCAGCTGAAAAAATTGACTCAACCAAGGGTGATGCTCGTTTTTGTCGATATCTATAGCTAAACTAGCAAGCGCATCTCCAAAAACAGCATTTAAGTCTCCCCATAGTGGATGTGGGTGTACGGCTCTACCATCTACCTGTTCTGGTAAAACCAGTATCAATTGCTGTTGAGTAAGGAGCACTGGTCGCATACGTTGCCAAAGCAGTCGGGCATTTTCAGTTGCATTGCTTTCTACTTCTATGTTGACCCCTTCTAAGTATGCAATTTCTTTTCGATACCAATGATTG
>CAZOLU010000050.1:0-14364 GCA_964580485.1 uncultured Saprospiraceae bacterium
GGTTTCTATCCGCTCGGAGTCCTACAATCAGTCCAACCGTTACAAATTTTTAGACCCAGTAGATGTGGATGGAGCTTCTGGATTTGGGCTAGGTTGGGATGACTTGGGTATTGTGCCAGGGCTTTGTGCCAAAGGTAGCCTAATTTTTGACTGGGGCCCACAGGATCAGGTTGCTAAAATATTGGAACTGGGACTTAGTGCCGATGCTTTCTTTAAACCTATTGATATTATGATTGACCAACCCAACAGCCCTCTGTTTATCAATATGTTTTTGAATGTTTATTTTGGTAAGCGTTGGTAACTTTTGGGAGTCCTAGGGTTCTTATCAACAAATAATAGCTTCTGCTGTTCTTATCTTAATATAGAACTTCTTAACTTTGTAGCTCACTTCATATTTTATGTTCATCAAGCTATATCAATAGCTCAAAACCAGGCGACATGATGTTAGAATTGCCTATCGTTGAAAAAAAGACCAAACGGAATAAAAAGCCCGATTGGTTGCGGGTAAAACTCCCTATTGGAGAAAATTACAAAAAAGTAAGAGAATTAGTTGACAAATACAAGCTGCATACCATTTGCCAGTCAGGACATTGTCCTAATATGGGAGAATGTTGGGGTGAGGGTACTGCCACTTTTATGATTTTGGGGAATGTCTGTACCCGATCTTGCTCTTTTTGCGCCGTAGCTACTGGGCGGCCACCAGAGTATGATGAGGACGAGCCTCAACGTGTAGCCGAAGCGGTATACCTCATGCAAGTCAAGCACGCAGTCATCACTTCTGTAAATCGAGATGAGTTGAAAGATCGAGGTGCTGCTATTTGGAATGCTACCGTAAAAGCTGTAAAAGAACGCTCCCCCAATACTACTATTGAAACCCTTATTCCAGATGTTCGAGCAAATTGGGAAGCTCTGGAAACTATGATTAGCCCAGGTCAAGAAGTGGTATCCCATAATATGGAAACGGTCAAAAGCCTGTATCGCAAGGTACGCCCACAAGCCAAATATCAGCGAAGCTTAGAGCAGATCAAGCGCACCAAAGCCTATGGCAAACGCACCAAGTCGGGCATTATGGTAGGGCTTGGAGAGACTAAAGAAGAAGTCTTCCAAATTATGGATGATTTGCTAGAGCATGGTTGCGATGTACTCACTATTGGGCAATATCTTCAACCTACAAAAATGCACATAGAAGTAGCCGAATATATCCATCCAGATATCTTTGCAGAATATCATGAAGTAGGTATGGCCAAAGGCTTTGATTTTGTGGAAAGTGGTCCTTTGGTACGCTCTTCCTATCATGCAGAGCGTCATGTTTTTCCAAATCGGAAATAAGCTATAATAGTGTACTGTTATGCTAGGTCAAGAAAGGGAGCCATCAGCAAATGATAGCTCCCTTTTCCTATTATAAAATAGATCCTATCGGCACTAAAAATCTCGCCGAGAAGGCATTTCCTCATCCAAACGATCCGACTCTTTCTCTGAATCGCCCAAATCTTTCAAGGCATTCGTTCCATCTACCTTCCAAGCATTTTCAAAAGTAGTATTGTATAGTACTTGCAAGTTTTCGCCATGATGCGGATCTTCATACCAATCAGCTTTTTCTCGATACATGGCAGCTGTCAGGTCATAAAGTGCTTTTTTAGCCTTAATCACAATTTCTCGATCAATATGATATGCTCGGCGACCATTGATGCCATCATGCATACGCCATTCGAGATAAGCGATATTAGACGCTAGGCGGCGCAGCTCATCGGCTTTGCGAAGGCTGACCTTTCCTTCTCCTTGCCAGGATAGCTCTTCGGGGTTTTCCATACAGTTGCTCAAGGCCTGAGCAGCATCAGCTACTACAGCTCCTATTTGAGCTTGCGCACCAAAGGGGCGATCTTTGGCATTTTCTACGGCCGATCTCAATAAATTTCGATATTGGCGTGCCACTTTACGATTGCTTGGCTTTAGCCAAGGTACTTCTTTTTCTTGCTCATATAAATAATCTGCCCAAAGGAAATAGATCATCTCTACCTCTGCTTTGGTATTGACTTTGGCTTGCATACAAGCATTTAGAGCCTCTGAAAACTTCTTTTTCTTGATAGACTTCCCTAGTTTTTTGAGTAAGGCTTTAGCTGATGACTGATTAGCTTTGTCTGCCAATTTACTGGCATAATCCACCATTTTCAGTAAGGTTTCTTTATAATCATCATGAATATAGGCCTCTGGATCAGCTCGCCTCTTTGGAGTATTAGGATCATCCGCCACCTTACAACCACCAGCAATCGCCATCAAGGTCATTTCCAACTCTGGTAATATTTCGGATGGAGATTCATCGGGGGTACAGAGCGGGTAGTATCCTGAAAAACGCACCGCTTGAGCTTGTAAGCTAAAGCATTGCATTAAAAAAAGTAGTAAAAAGCCACTATAGGTTAGTCTGATCATATTCTTGTGTTTTCTTATGAGTTTTCTAATCCGTTAAGAGTATGTCTAAGGACTCACAAATAACGAAAAAAGCAGTAGGATTGCTATAAAAAGCTACAAATTTTATACCTTAAATTCCTTAGCCTGCTGTTGAGCATCAGCAAAACGCATTTGTCGAGCAGTTTGAGTACGACCATCATGACTCCAACCAGGAGGGTAGAAAATATATTTGAGCTTATTGCTCAACCCTGGGGCTTGTCGTACATCTCTCCACAATGCCGCAAATTCATGTGTTGCGATTTTTAAAGGATTATAGGTGTTGATGTTATTGGTAATCCCATACACCACAGGTTCTTCCTCCAATTCTTCAGCAAAAGTACCAAAGAACCGATCCCATATAATTAGAGTACCTGCATGATTTCGGTCTAAATAACGAATGTTGGAAGCATGATGTACCCGATGATGAGAAGGGGTATTGAAAATCAACTCAATGATCCAAGGCAATTTCTTAATACGCTTGGTATGTACCCAAAATTGAAAAATCAGATTGATGCTAATTTGGGTCAGAATCATTAAGGGTGGAAAACCTAATGCTGCCAACCAAAGATAAAAGACATATTTGTAAAAAATTTCTGTCCAGCTTTGACGAAGTGCAGTACTCAGATTATACTCTTCCGAGGAATGATGATTAACATGAGCCGCCCACAAAATCCGAACCTCATGAGAAAGCCGGTGATGCCAGTAAAAACTAAAGTCATCCAAGAAAAAGAGCAAAAGCCAACCCCCTACAGTCCAAGAAAGATAATCCTTAAACCAACCAAACTCCACATAGAGGTAAGTGAAGGCTATAAAAGCAATAGACTTGGCCAAGAGGTCTGAAAAAATAGACCCTATGCCCATCGTTATACTTGCTATACTGTCTTTAAGCACATAATGACCTGAGCGATCTTTGTAATTTAAATAAACTTCCACCCCAATCAATAATAAGAAAAAAGGAATAGCAAAGGCAACAGGATTGGTAAAATCAACAAGTACTGGTTTAAAAAATTCCCACATATTCTGTTAGACTTAATATAATTTAAGAATAGCTTGATAGACTATGGACTTCAAATTTATTCCATCCCCCTACGCTAATCTACAATTTGATGCTGCACATACTTACTCACCAAGATAGCAATAGTAATGGTCATATACATTTGCCCTACAATAGACATGAATAGGGATACTGCTTTGGCTGGTCCATTGGTGGGGATGATATCTCCATAGCCTACTGTAGTCATGGTTACAAAACTAAAATAGGTGAGTGTGTTGATGGTTGGTGCTACGGTTTCTGCCATAGAAAAAGCACCAGGGTATAAAAAGTTAATAAAAAAACACCAAAATCCCCCTAAAATACCCATCAAAAGATAGCCTGCAATAGACCCATAAATAATATTGATAGAAATATGCCGTGCTGAGGTAATGCGTATGAGCACCCCATAAACCACATAAGTAAACAATAAAATAAAACCAAAGGTTCTGAGCAGTAAGACGATGCCCGCATCAGGGCCTAGACTCAGCGTATTGAATAAAAAACAGATGGCAGTGAGCCCCAAGCCCCAGTATAACCGCTTTTTGGTCGTAGAAACGGAAAGTACCCCCAAGGTAGACGCTAAGGTCAGTAGAATATAGGTGGCAATATTTTTGTACCAAGGCTCAGGAATAAAGGCTGGTAAAAATATCAGCAGTCCCAAACTGGACATTAAGGATAGAAAATCACGAGGAATGAGAAAAATGATTTCGGAAGGATCTCTTTTATATTCTAAGGACATTGCTATGGAATTATTTTTTGCAGCTCACTGAAAACTTAGCTAAAATAATTTGATTTTGTATATTCTAGCATGATTAAAATCAATTTTTACGATGAAACAACTTAGCCTTTTACTTTTTTTTACCCTATTTACAGGATTGCTCGCCCAAAGCCAGACTCCATACCCCCTTACTTTTTTCTGGCAAGGAGAAATTGGCGAAGACCAAAAGTTTGAAGTGATGATTTCTATGATTGATAGTGACAAAGCATTGAATGGGGAGGGATCTAGACTAAGGGGGCAGTTGGTCATGAAGGATAACTGGGAACACTACACTGTTCGAGGGCAAAGTGGGCAGTACAGTATTCTTTTTAACTGCTATAATAGCTCTGGTAAAATGTGCTATTCCTTTGAGTTTTTGGATGCTAATGGTAAAAATCCAGAACATCGGGGGCGATGGACTGATGGCAAAAAAGAGTTGGAGGTAGTGATGCGCGGACAAACCGTCAAGCAGATCAGTCGGGTACAACGCAACAGTTTTGCAGAGGGGGTGAACTACCGTGCAGGACGGATCGATGCGCCTATGCTTGAGGGTTTAGCGCATCCCATCTTGGAAAAACAGGGCGAGGGCTATCGAATGCGGGATAGTGCTTTTGCTCGAGTAGCGCATTATGGGCAAACTTATATTTGTTTTCGAGATAGCTTGGATGGACAAGTACGGCAACTGGACTGGCTGCTGCTGCGCAGCAGCAGCAACTACCTCCTCGAAAGCCAGCAAATCTGGCAAGACGGGCAAATTCAAGGCCTTGCCTTAGCTGCTTGGAGCTATCGAGCGGGGAAATGGCAGCGAGTAAATACAGACATCTTTCCGCCTTCATACCTTAAAGAAGGTCAGCTACAAATCCCTGAAAAACTTCAAGAATTTATAGCCTGCTCTGATCATCTCATTTTCAAATTTGAAGATCCTTCCAAAACTATAATCTGGTACTGGAATGGTCGACAATGGATAGAAAAGTCTTGATTTCAATATCAACTAAGACAAGATATTGAGAAAATATCGCAACGCAAGCTTGTAGCTATTCAACCCAAAACCACTGATGACCCCTTCACAATAAGCCGATAGATAAGAGTGGTGGCGAAAAGGCTCTCGGGCATGTACATTGGAGATGTGCACCTCAATTACTGGAGTTTTAATAGCCCGAATCGCATCAGCCAAAGCAATTGAAGTATGGGCATAAGCACCTGGATTGAAAATAATACCATCGTAGTCGAAACCAATTTCATGCAATTTATCAATGAGCAAGCCCTCGATATTCGATTGAAAATAGTCAAGTTGTACAACTTGTTCTTCATTCACATGCTTTGCCCAACGACGTAGGTAATCGATATAATACTCAAAATCTGTATTACCATAAATTTCTGGTTCACGTTTACCCAAAAGATTGAGGTTCGGACCATTTAACACTAATATTTTCATCATATTTTGATCTTTAATCCATTTTTTCAAAATCAAGAAACTTCACCTTGTGTCGACTGGGATAAGTTTCCACCCTTAACTTATTTCCTTTCACTTGGTTGATAATCATCCGATGCACCACCTTTTCGCCTTTCAGAAATTCTAATTCATTCCCTCCTAAAGAGCTAGCTCTAAAAGTATCTGCTTTAATTTCACGCCCATTGTTGAGCAAAAGTCTGAAACTATGATCTGAATTTATCCAAAACTGGTAGGCATCTCCATACCAATGCCCATAGAGTTCCTCCAGCTCATAATTGGGGGTAAACATACAAGCTGAAGCAGTGCAAATCAGGAATATACACAATATTCGGTATATCATCATCTTATTATAATTGAAGTAAGTCTTTCATACCAAAAACACCCTGTTTATCTAGCAACCATGCTGCGGCAAGAATAGCCCCTGAAGCAAAACCTTCTCGTCCTTTGGCCTCATGCTTGATTTCAATAGTATCAATAGCTGACTCATAACTGACGATGTGTGTACCAGGCACTTTCCCTTCTCTTTTGGAGATAATTGGAAAGCCTTTGGGGCGATCATCTTTTTGGTTGAAGGGGTATTCTTTCAGGTACCAATGATCAAAATCTTCTGAATTAGCAATAAGCCCGTCTGCCAAGGTGATTGCCGTTCCGGAAGGGGCATCAAGTTTTTGGGTATGATGAATTTCCTCTAGACTGAGCTGGTATTGGCTTTGCCCATTCATGAGTTGAGCCAATTTTTTGTTGAGTTCAAAAAAGATATTCACCCCAATGCTATAATTAGAAGCATAGAAAAATGCCCCTTGTTTGGCCTTGCAAAGTTCAACAACTTCCTGCCAATGCTCTAACCAACCTGTTGTACCAGAAACTACTGGGAGTCCTGCATTTAGGCAAGTCTTGATGTTGGTTAAAGCCCCTTCGGGGCCTGTAAATTCAATAGCAACATCAGCCGCTTGTAGTTGTTGAGCTGAAATTCCTGCCATATCTTCTACATCAAGTGTTAAAACCACCTCATGCCCTTGTTTTTTTGCTAAGGTTTCAATAGTTTTTCCCATTTTACCGTAACCAATAATTGCAATTTTCATATTTTTGATTTATTTGGTGAAGCTTTTTTTTATTTATAAATCCGATTACAGATCCTCTATCCCAAACCTTTGTTCTAAATTACTGTTCTCAATACCACAAATATAATCCGATCAAAAATAAATATCGAATGTTTACAGGAATTATTGAAACCCTTGCAAAAGTAGAAAATATCCGACAGGAAGGTAGCAATTACCATTTGGATCTTAGTTCTGAAATCAGTAATGAATTAAAAATTGATCAAAGTCTTGCACACAATGGGGTTTGCCTCACGGTGGTAGCCATTGAAGGACAGCAATATACCGTAACGGCCATTCAGGAAACTATGGATCGAAGCAACCTCGGAGATCTAAAAATAGGCGATCTAGTGAATTTAGAACGTGCCATGCAGCACAATGGTCGTTTGGATGGGCATATTGTACAGGGTCATGTCGATAAAACGGGGCTTTGTACTAAAATAGAAGAAGTAGATGGAAGTTGGTATTTTCATTTTGAATATGAAGCTGCTGCAGAACATTTATTGGTAGATAAAGGCTCTATTTGTGTGAATGGGGTAAGCCTAACCGTTGTCAATCCTACGGAAAATAGCTTTAGTGTGGCAATCATTCCTTATACTTATCAACATACTAATTTTCAGCATTTTAAAGTAGGTGATCGAGTCAACCTAGAGTTTGATATTTTGGGTAAATATATTGCTCGTTATGCACAGCTCTATTTAAAAGCTTAGCAGGTGTATAGGCGATGCTTTGCGGCCTTATTTTATGAACTAACAGGAGACAGCCCTTCTTGAGCCCATAGAGCAGACTAATATGGCATTGGCTTGGTATTCTAGACTAGAGACTCTACCATGGGTATCCCTTTGGGGCTAGACACAAGACGAAAAGGCCCAAAGACAAGACGTATATACCATCTAGTCTTTGGGTCTCTAAGTCTAAAAGCGTAGCGGTCTAACATGACTTGTATTAGTTCATAGGTTGCATTTCTATTCGAAAACTAAATCCATAGCAGCACAGATCTCTTGGGCAGCTTCTTCCAAGATTTCGGTACTATGCGCTGCGGAGATGAATCCCACCTCATAACCAGAGGGGCCGAGGTATACTCCACGCTCTAGTAATGCAGCATGTAGTTTTTTGAAATGCGCCATACCTTCGCTCTGAATTTGATCGGCTCGACGAATTTCGGAGCGGTCGAAGGCGATCCAGAAGATAGAGCCAATACTATGGAGCTGCAGCTCATAGCCTTTAGCATCAGCATGATCTTGAATGAGCTTGACAAAAGCTTTGGTACGGGCTTCCTGATTTTCGTAAAAGCCATCTTTGAGAAGCTGGGAGGCGGTTGCATAGCCAGCGGCCATCGCAACAGGATTACCAGAGAGGGTACCTGCTTGGTAAACGGCCCCTTCAGGGGCCACATGCCCCATAATTTCGGCACTAGCAGCATAGGCTCCTACGGGCATTCCACCACCAATAATTTTCCCATAAGTGATAATATCAGGTTGAATACCATAATAGCCTGCTGCCCCTTCAAAACCTACTCTAAAACCAGAAATCACCTCATCAAAAATCAAAAGTACATTGTATTTGTAGGCTTTCAAACGCAGACACTCTAAAAAGGATTGACGTTGGAGGAGTAGTCCATTATTAGCAGGAATGGGCTCTACAATGATACAAGCCACCTGATCTGCATAGTTTTGCAAACATTCATCCAAGGCTTCAGGATCATCCAAAGGCAGTACGATGGTTTCTTGAGCAAAGGATTCGGGAATCCCTGCGCTAGTACTCACCCCGAAGGTGGCGAGTCCTGACCCTGCTTTCACCAAAAGCGAATCGACATGGCCATGATAGCAACCATCAAACTTGATGACCTTGTTTTTGCCAGTTACGCCTCTCGCCAAGCGAATCGCCGACATGACCGCCTCTGTTCCTGAACTCACAAAGCGCATTTTATCTACAAAACGGTTGTTGGAAAGCAAAAGCTCGCCCAACTGATTTTCAAAACGAGTAGGTGTCCCAAATGAAGTACCATTGCCAACTGCCGCTACAATTGCCTCTCTCACCTCAGGATGATTATGCCCCAAAATAAGGGGACCCCAAGAGCAGCAGAAATCGATAAATCGATTATCATCCTCATCCCAAATATGTGCGCCATCGCCCTTTTTGATAAAGAGTGGCACTCCTCCTACTGATTTAAAGGCTCTTACTGGAGAGCTCACGCCACCAGGAAAATATTGTTTTGCATTCTGATACAGTTGTTCCGAAGTCGTTCTTTTCATGTTGTGTATTTACTGTTTTTGATCTATTTTTTGCTTACTAGGAAGGAGATTGAGTCCTTTTTGATTATACATACTCTTGATTGAAGATAAGTACCCCTACCCTTCCAATTCCTCCATTCTTTGCTTTTCGTACAATTCATAATAGTACCCAGATTCATTGGCAATCAACTCCTCATGTGTACCTTCTTCAATAATTTCGCCTTGTTCCAACACAATAATTTTATCAAACTCTAAAGAAGCATAAAGTCTATGTGTGATGATAATGGTGGTCTTATCTGCACAAACCTCTTTTAGGGCAGTGGTAATCTCCGCCTCTGTTCTGGTATCTACGGCAGATAGGCAGTCATCCAGAAGGATAATTTCAGGCGACTTAATTAAAGCCCGAGCAATAGAAATGCGCTGTTTTTGTCCTCCGGAAAGGGTAACCCCCCGCTCCCCCACTGCCGTTTCAAAGCCCTCACTGAGTTGCATAATATCTTCATAGACAGCAGCATATCTAGCAAACTGCTCTATTCTTTCCTGGTCAGCATCTGGCGCACCAAAAGCAATGTTGTTGGCTACCGTATCTGAAAATAGAAATACATCTTGGGGCACATAGCCAATTTGTTTGCGCAATGCTGAGAGGTTGTGCGCTTGAATAGCTTTTCCATCAATGAATAGCTCGCCTGAGGTTGCATCGTACATTCGTACCAGCAAATCTGCGATCGTTGTTTTGCCAGAACCCGTTCGACCAATGATGGCCATGCGCTGTCCTTTCTTCAACTGAAAAGATACCGACTTTAAGGCCTCTATCCCCGTATCTGGATAGGTAAAGCTCACATTCTTAAACTCAATATCTCCTTGAATTTTGCGATGAGCTATAGTCCAGTCTTCTAAGATTTCGGGTGGGGTTTTCAAAAACTCATTGATGCGCTTCTGAGAAGCTGCGGCTCGCTGCACGATAGAAGCCACCCAACCAATAGAGGTCACTGGCCAGGTCAGCATATTGATATAAATGATAAATTCAGCAATATTACCAGCCGAGATAGTTCCATTCATCACTAAAAGCCCCCCGACATAGACGGTGATGATGGTACTAGCTCCAATCAACAGCAGCATGAGCGGACGGAAAAAAGCTTCTACTCTTACCAAAGCCAAAGATTTTTGTTTATAGGTTTCGGTTTCTTCATCAAAAAAACGCCCCATCGCCTGCTCTTGCCCATAAGATTTCACCACCCTAATTCCAGAGTATACCTCTTGCGACAAACTGTTGATGACAGAGAGTTGACCTTGAATTGCTTCACTTTGTTTATTGATAATGGAGGTTACATAATAAATAGAGACTGAAAGGATAGGCAATGGAATCAAAGAATATAGGGTCAGTTCCCAGCTCACATTGAGCATCGAAGCAATCACCATAACCATTAAAAAGACTAGGTTGATGCCATACATTACCGCCGGGCCCAGATACATTCGCACTTTGCTAACATCCTCAGTGACTCGAGCCATTAAATCACCAGTATTATTCTTTTTGTAAAAAGCTAGGTGTAGGCGTTCGTAGTGTTTAAAAATTTCATGTCTTAGATCATTCTCAATTAGCCTCGACATTACAATGATGGTTTGTCGCATAAAATACATAAAAACACCCATCAATACGGCAAATAGTAAGGTCAGTCCTCCAAAAAAGAGAAGAATCGTACCCAATTTAGCAAAAAGTCCCGACTGTAGATCAAAACCTTCGTAAATTCGATAAATACTGATATTATCTACTACCAAATCCAAGGCATATCGGATCACCTGGGGTTGTAGTATGCGAAAGTAGTTGGATACCACCACAAAAACAATCCCTAGCAAAAAACGCCAGCGATATTTATAAAAATATTTATTGAGATATGCTAATTCCTTCATGCAAACACCTTTATTATGAACTTCGCGAACTATAGACAGAACCTCTAAAAACTAAATAAGTTTTGGAATTGTTTTACAGTTGTTCGCAAATCTTTGCAAGCAAAGCTACAGGGATTTAAAGTGAGAAGCAAATACTTGACTTGAAAACTGTAAAGGAAAATGAAAAAGTATTTCAATTCTTATGGATTTTAGTTGTTCAAGTGTTATTTTTATAGGAAGTTGAGTATTGATTTTCAGATCTCTGCAAAACTTCACAGATTACAAAAAATACTTGCATAAGCTTTATTATACCTTAACCAACGACTTTACAGATTATGTTAGATTACATCATCGACTATTTTACCAACATCCCCAAAGCACATCGCTCCTTGATTTTATTTGGAGGTCTTGCACTCTTTTTACTTATTGAAAATGCAGCCCCCTTTTTTACAAGGAAATACAACTTACTCAAGCACACAGGATTAAATATCTTTTTCACCCTCACGACGGTGGTAGTCAACCTCGCAATGGCCTTTATTCTTTATGCCTCTTGCGAGTGGGTAGTTGAAGCTGATTTTGGGCTTTTACAATGGACTAATGCAAACAACTGGGTAGTTTTGATTGTAGGCTTAATGTCCATGGATCTTATTGGGGCTTGGCTAGCACATTTTGTGGAACATAAGATTTGGTTTCTTTGGCAATTCCATGCAGTACATCATACCGACAAACATGTGGATGCCTCTACAGCTAACCGTCATCATCCAGGAGAAAGCGTCATTCGATTTGTATTTACAACGGCAGCAGTCTTTATTGTAGGGGCTCCGCTTTGGCTGGTATTTTTGTATCAATCGCTCTCTGTGGTTTTGAGTCAGTTTAATCATGCCAACTTAAACATTCCAAATTGGTTGGATGCTGCGTTGCGTTGGGTCATTTGTACTCCCAACATGCATCGGATTCATCACCATTATCGTCAACCTTATTCTGATATGAATTATGGGAATATCTTCTCTTTTTGGGATCGGATTTTTGGGACTTATGTGATTGTAGATAATAAAAAATTGGTATATGGTTTAGATACTCACATGAGCGATCCTGAGGCGAATAATATCCTGACTTTACTCAAAATACCTTTTAATAAATATCGACCGCATATTGAGTACGAGGAGGAGGAAAAATTATGATGATAAAAACTTCACGGACTATTGAAAATAAAATTGACCAAAAACAATAGCAAAAGTCAAACCTATAGTGGAAGCATCTGTTTGCGTAGAAGTTAAAAGTATTGGTTGTTTCCTAAACTTTTAATATTAGAGGCTTTGCAAAAGGCCTCTTTTTTATTTTAGGCTCTCCCTAGATTAAATTTGAAAAAGGTATAAATAAGCCTTAGATTTACAGCAATAGCATTACAAGTACCTATCATATAAATAATTATCTCATATAAGTACCCCAAACAGCATACCTTTTTAAAGCACCTCTAATATAGAGGACAACTATTATTCCACTACTACAGCTTATGCTAGACGTAGGTAGTACTAGAGATATGGTCATAAATTCCTGTGCGAGTTTAAGTAAAATTCGCATTTATCTTAGTATAGTACTATTTTCAGGAGGCCCTTACCTTTTTACCTTGGTAGAAGAGATATCCTGCTTTACCATTTAACCCAGCTTAAAATGAAGAAATTATTATTCTTATTAACGCTCTGTAGTCATGTGTTTTTGATACAAGCGCAAAACACAACACTTTTAGACAAAGAGGAACCTAAGTTCCCTGACCTTAGCTCCTATTGTGTTGAGGAACTAAAAAAATTAGACAATATCAATAATCTTGTTCAACAAGGATACCAACAGTTTTCGAGAAGCCATATACAGTATAGTTATGGTATTCCTAAAATAAAATTCCATTTTTCTCGCTACAACAGTAAACTAAAAGAGGTCAGGGCAATTGCACAGGATCTATTCAAAAACAGAAAACAGCTGAAGGCGCTATACGATGCTGCCTTGCCTGTTTTTGTAGAGCAATTTAAAAGAATGACCCCTAGAGAGCAGCAAGGCTATATTAATGAACTTCAAAGAGGATTAGCTTACATAAAAGCTTTTGATCCAGAAAAGGAAAAAGCTGATTTAGAACGTATCACAAAGGAAGGCAAACGCTTTGATGATGAAAAAGGGATGCTGAATGCCTTTATTTACAGACGTCTTGTAAATGATGGGATTAGTAAGAAAGAGGGATTATACTGGCTGAAAAGAATGAAGAAAAGCCTCTCTGCTCATCGATCTAAAGCAACTAAAACAGAAGATGAATATTTTCTGGAATTTACTAGTACGCAAAATAAAAATATTGTTAGGGGCCGAATTTTTGGTACGAATCAAGTTGCTGTTTTTGAAAAAAAAGAGGGGCAGTATCAATTAGTTCCAATAGAAGAGGGGCTTCGCTACTATTGGAAAGGAGCCACTTATGAAGATAAAGCCTGGTTTGTCTTTGAAACGGCCGAAGGAAACTATAAGATATATCTCTTTAGAACAGGTAAAGCTCCCTTAGCCATAGGAGAAACATATACAGAATCTGAGGTGGGAGCTTTGGAATGGCGTAGCTTTCAGCAACAAAATGCTTGGAGTATGGGCAGCTATAAGGATGGAGTTCAGCTACTTTATGCTTTCAATAAAGAAGGTAAACTTGAAAAAAACATCCTTTCTGATCAAGCAGAAGAAATAGCGCTAGATGAGAACCATCCAAGAGCTAGACTTTTCCTTTTTCAATTCAAATCGGGTGAACGTCAGTTACTCTACAATAAAAATATAAAAGGCTTGGATGCTTTAACAACATCCACACAGAAGATATATCGTAGAGATAATACCACATATCAACAGGAATACTGGATAACAGATGACCAAAATAAGCTCTACTTTTGTTCACTCAGACAAGGAAAGCTAGTAGAATTTGGTACCAAAGATGCAATTAAATCCGTCAAAGTAGTTGACAATGATAAAACAATTATTAAATATCAGACTGGTCATGCTGATTTGTACCTATTTGATAGGAAGAGAAATATCAAAGAAGTCCCTCTACCCAAGGAATTTGATATCGCAAATGCCAAACATGCATGGTATATAGAAAGAAAGGGGACTAAACAAGTAAAAGCTTACTATATTACACTAGCAAATGACTTAATAGGAGTGATCGATGAAAATGGGAAAATTGTTTTAGCTCCAGAATATGAATCGATCGACCTTCAACGCAATATGGTTTATATCAAAAAAGCTGGTAAATGGGGGCTTGCAGAGAAAAATGGAAAAGTTGTTTTAACTCCAGCATACGAATCTATTAAAGTTAATGAGCAAGGATTTTTGATTAAAGAATCTGGTAAATGGGGGCAGCTAGATAAGAATGGGAAAACTATAATAGCCCCTAAGTAACGCTTAAAAAATAAATTCCTGATTTCCTGCCATGAATTTATAGT
>CAZOLU010000051.1:0-7013 GCA_964580485.1 uncultured Saprospiraceae bacterium
TCCCATAATCAAAATAAAATAAATAAGGCGAAGGATTCACCGACCGCAAGGCCCGATAAACATTAAATTCATCTCCTAAAAAGTTTTGACTAAAACGACGAGAAAGTACCAATTGAAAAACATCGCCTCTAGCACAATGCTCTTTAGCATTTTTGACCATCTCCAAATAATCATGATCCGAAATTGGACTATACTCCTCTCCAATACATTCAAAACCATAACTACTACAAGCTGGCCGTTTAAGCGCTGTTTCAATTTCTTCAATTCTTGCTTGCCCTCCTTCAGGAATATTTTCTAAAAGGTACATTTTGTTGCTATAATGATGAATAGCAATCACAAAACGATACAAACTATAACGCAAATCAGGCAGATCCACAGAGCGTTTTTCCTCATCAAATGCAGGACTATCGAAATACTGAACTGCATCAAAATTAGTATGTCCATAAAGCCCATTATAATCCAGCTCCTGATCAAAATCAAAAATTTGACTAAAAGCAAATAGATGACTACTCACTTGATGCCCTTTTTCAAGGGGCTTTTTAGCTATGGTTAAGCCCTCTATCTCTGTTGTTAAAACACCATTCTGCAATTGAATGCTGGCCAAAGGTTCTGCACAAATAAAAGAGTAGCTATTGACATGACTATGATAGTCTGAGCTCTCTAGTAATAGGAGATTCGAAAAACGATCACGTAATTGTAAATAAATCCCCACAGGACTATGCAAGTCGGCTAGTTGTTCTTGAGTATGGACCTTAAAAGAGTACATTTACTTAGATTTTGATAATGATGCTTAAAAAGTGAACAAAAAAAAAGCGTGCAAGACCCTGAGAGTCTTGCACGCTTGGCAATTTATAAATCAATGCATTATTCCATAACTAGCCTAGCATACTTACTCTCTTTCAAAGTAAGATGCCACCACCACATTTGAGCAGTTGAATTTGTAGCTATGGTATAGAATTTTTGCATTAGAATTAGCTTCATTGGTTATTTTTGATATATCAAAGGTGAAAATAAAAATTGAATTTCACCAAATTTTTTAGGATAGAAATTCAAGACCACTTAAATTTTAACATATTCAATAAAAGTTAATTTAGTATAGCCCCAGATGTAATTTTATACCAATATCTCAATTCATTTACCTTTATTCCCCTTTTTGGATAAGCATTTTTTTGTAGTAAATAATGAGTATAAGCATAGCAATAGCTAGAAATCCAATGAGTATTACAAAGGTGTAGATGATATTGCTGTCTTGGTGAAAAAAGGGCAGGGCAAAAAGGGCTAGAAAGATAATTCGCATTAGCGTATTGCTGAGTCCAAAAATACTATTGGCTCTTCCAATAACTTGATTTGGAATAACTTTAAAGAGGTAGGAAACCCGAATCACTCGAATACCTGCATTAGTGACCCCTAGCATAAAACTCATAATATAAAAGATAAGGATAGATTTGCTGATAATGATGGAGAAGTATTCCAATGCAGTGATGGCCGTGAGGATAATAATGGCAGCAAGAAAGCTTGTTTTTCTGAAGATGCGTTGAATGGCAATTCCTGCAAAAACAGCCCCCAAGGAGTAAAATACTTCGGAAGTAGCAAAAATGCCACTTTCGCTGCCATCGGCAGGTTGTATATAGTTTTTAACATAGGCTGGAGATAGTTCAAAAACATGTAAAAGTACTGTAACAAACACCGCTTGGGTAACTACTCCAAAAAGGAAGATAAAGGGTTCTCCTTTCAAGTAGTTGAACCCTACGGAAAGGCGTTTGAGCGTGCTACCTAGCTCTTTTTTACGAATGGCAAGCGACTCAAACTTCATAAACCCAATAATGAGTAGCCCAAGGGCATAGGTGGCTGCATCGAGGGCAAAAATATCCTGCAATTGCCAAGTACTAATGCCCAGTTGTGCTGAAATTTTGGGATCTAGGAGTACTGCTGCACCTGCGCCTGCCAAGGCTGAGGCAAGCTGCCCCTGAACCTCCAAGATAGAAGCTATTTTATTGTAATGCTGCTTTTCGGTAATCTCTTGCATAAAGGCATAAAAGCAGAGGTAGTGCAAACTGTAGTTCCAAAAGGTGAGGGCAAAGGCTCCAAAAATTAACCAGTTGTTGAGTGCGGAGAGATAGCCAGTGATCGCTATGCTAGCTAAGGATAACCCCATAAAGCTCATAAGCATAACAAAAATCTGCTTGCGATTGTATTTGTCGACTAAGGTTCCTGCATAAGGTGCCCAAAATAGCGTAATGATGGTGACCAAGGCGTATGCCGCCGCAAACCAGTCAGATTGCATGGTTTTGGCAAAATAAAGCGGAACGGCAATCATACTCATCCCCTGTGCTACTCCAGAGCTAAAATTGGCGGCAAGGAGTAGGGTGATAGCTTGGCGATTTTTCAATGCTTTGAGTTTGACTTAAAAATTCCTTATTTCAAATATCTTTTAGGGAAAAAAGTTGAGCATTTTATTTACTTTTTACCGTCTTTGTTCATATTAGCGCAAAGCAATGGCCTCCTCTGCCTGAATAAAATCATTTTTCTCTCGATTGTAATCCATCATATTTTCCCATTTTTCTAAACTTAGACGTTTTTTGAGATCTCCATATTGATCTCGAACCGAGGGGAAGTTTTTAAGGTACTCTCTAAAAGTAATATGGCGTATCCATTCAGAAGATCCTTCAACCCAACAATGGATATTGGCAATACGAGCTTTATGGATAGATGAATAGGGGATCTGATCGCCCTTTCGGAAAATACGGGGGAATTTATGTTGGTCTTGATCTTTTAGGGCAATGAATAAACGGCGTTCAGGCATTGTTTCATTATAAATTTCATAATAAATATAGCCTGCATCCAGCATTAGGGAAATAATTTGGTCAAGTTGAGATGGGCCTTTGAGCCCTACGGCAATATCTATAATGGATTTGGCGGCAAGACCAGGAACGGCTGTGCTACCAATATGCTCTATTTGAGGCCGAAAAGGTTCTAGGGTCTGGGCTAGGTTGTGGCTAAGTGCCTTAAACTGTTGAGGCCATTGCTTTTGATAATCGAGAACTTGGATGTGCATAGTTAGCTGTTTGAGGATTTAACCTATAGGCTCTAAAAATACAAAAGACGGGGTTTTTGGGGGAAATATCTATATGGTTTTTATATAAGTTCAATTGTAAAAGCTAGATGAAATGCGGTGAATCAAAAAACTTTTCCTTAGTTTTGGAACAAGCTAAAAACTACCAGATATGATTAGATTTATACTTTGTGATATAGAAGGCACCACAACTTCCATCTCCTTTGTTGCAGATACCTTATTTCCTTATTTTTTAGAACACTTGGATGAGCTAAGGGCTCGAATAAAGGAGGATGAGGTGCAAAAGCAGTTGGCTCTAGCAAAGGCGACGGTCTTGGAGGAAGAAAATAAAGTAATTACCGATCAGGAAGCTATTGATTATTTGGCTCAATGGTGCCAGGAGGACCGCAAGCATCCTGCGCTCAAATCTTTGCAAGGACTGATTTGGAAAGCGGGTTATCTTAATGGGCAGCTCAAGGGGCATTTATATCCAGAAGTGGCTGGAGTCTTAAAGCGCTGGAAATCGACGGGAATAGAGCTGGGGATTTATTCCTCTGGATCCGTAGCTGCTCAAAAATTGCTTTTTACTTATTCAGAAGCAGGTGATCTAACGCCGTTATTTTCTGCTTATTTTGATACTGGAGTAGGGCATAAGCGGGAAGAGGCTTCTTACCAAAATATTCAAAAAGCCTTGGATATAGCTGCCGAGGAGATTTTATTTTTATCGGATGTAGAGCCTGAGTTGGATGCCGCCCACAAAGCGGGCTTTAAAACTTGCAAGCTAGTACGACCTGGCACGGGGTCATCCTCCAAGCATCGTGCCGTAGCAAATTTTGAGCAAATTGATCTAGAGCATATTTAAATTTCTACCTACTTGTTAAATTCCAGTCTTTTGCCCTGATATGGCGGCTTTTTTCGTTCAGGTAGCGCTGCTATCTTCACTCAAAAGAGCCTTATCTCAGTACAAAATCCAAGGAATTTAACTGCTTTTACCAGAGGATTAGGGACTTAATCTACTGACTATAAGTACCTAAAAACTTAAACATACTCTTAGCGCAATACTAAAAAAATAGGCGATTAGGTACATGCCCAATCGCCTACTTCTCAAAAGTGTTATTTCAGCTTATTTCAACACCGCCGAAAACGGAACTTTCACAGGAGGTAGACAAGTTTTGTCATTACAAGACATAAATTCTACAGTACCTGTAATTTCATTGCCCGAAGCACCTTTGATAGTTTGAACAAACTGTACTGTTCCTTTATACTTACTAATGTTCATCGCAAACATATTGTCATAAGCGGTAATTTTATCTCCTCGTTCTTCAGTTGCTCCAACCTGCTTTACATGTTTGTTGGAATTAAAGTTGATGGTTGTTGGGATAGGACCATCATTACTTTCTAAATCTTGAGAATAAATCGCCCACCCTTTGTCGATGTTTGCAGTAAGGATAACCTTATATTCATTATCTGAAACTTTTTCTACACTAGTAGTCCAGCTTACAGGATTCGTCTGTGCCCAGCTACTTGCACTAAAAGCGAGGAGGAGGAGGAAAGAAAAGAAATACTTCATTGGTTTCATGTTTTGAAAGTTATAAAAAGGAATTAGCAATATAACAAAAAGCTTTCCAAATTATTCAAAATTAGTTTAGTTTAATCGAATTTCATCATCTGTTTCATTCAGAAATTTGTAAGCGGTGATAGGGAGGTCATTATCTGCCCTAACATTCACCCATTTCTTATACTCTCTCCACCATTTTACCTGCATATTGCTCAACCAGCCTTTTTTGATATAAGCTTGTACAAATGGATGTACCACCAATGTCAGCTTTTTGGGGCGTTGAGACTTCATAACAAAGTCTAGATCTCGCTTGATGTCATCGGTGATGAGTAGGGTAGGTTGTACCTTACCTGTTCCATTACAAGTAGGGCATCTTTCTGTAGTGGTAATATTAACCTGGGGGCGTACCCGCTCGCGGGTAATTTGCATCAACCCAAACTTACTTAGAGGTAGAATAGTATGTTTTGCAGAGTCCGTACTCATAAATTGCCGCATCGCCTTGAAGAGTTGACTTCGGTTTTCTGACTTTCGCATATCTATAAAGTCTACAATGATAATTCCTCCAATATCTCTCAGGCGGAGTTGGCGAGCCACCTCTTCTGCAGACTCTAGGTTGACTCTCAAGGCATTCTGTTCTTGATCGTTGCTACTCGACTTGTGGCCTGAGTTGACATCAATCACATGCATGGCTTCGGTATGCTCAATAACCAAATAAGCCCCACTTTTCATGGTAGAGGTTTTCCCAAAAGAGGCTTTGATTTGTCTAGTGATCCCATAATGATCGAACAAAGGACGATTGCCATTATAGAGCTTGACCATATCTTTTTTGGTAGATTCGATTTTATCTAGCTCTACGCTGACTTCATCATAAATAGCTTTATCATCTACTACTACCTTGGTGAAACTATCGCTCCAAAAATCTCGAATTAAGGTTTGAGTTTTATTGAGCTCACTGAGACATTTAAGTGGGCGTTTTGCATTATGCAACTGTTTGTGCATTTCTTCCCATTTACCCATCAATTCCTGAATGTCTTCATGAAGATCAGCTACCTTTCTTCCTTCTGCAGCAGTACGTACAATAAATCCAAAATTTTTGGGTCGAAGGCTTTCAATCAGGCGTTTTAGGCGTACTCGTTCTTCTTCGCTTCCAATTTTCTTAGATACAGCAATGGTACTATTGAAGGGGGTAAGCACCAAATAGCGACTAGCAATAGTGATTTCACAACAAAGGCGAGGACCTTTTGTAGAGATAGGCTCTTTTAGGATCTGTACCAAAATAAGTTGACCCTTTCGCAACACATTTCCGATTTTCCCTTTGGGCATTTTGGGAATATCTGCTTCGATTTTAAAATCGTTGAGTTTGTGTGTTTTCTGTCCCCCCGATATAGCTCCATTCGTAAACTTAATGAGGGAGCGCAGCTTGGGACCCAAATCGGTATAGTGAAGAAATGCATCTTTTCCTTTATACCCAATATCCACAAAGGCTGCGTTCAACCCTGGTAGCAATTTGGTCACTTTACCCAAGTAAATATCTCCTACAGTTAGACTATTAACTGACTTTTGATAGTGAAGCTCAACGAGCTTTTTATTTTCCAGCATTGCAATTTGTGTGTCTTTTGCGCTGGAAGTAATGATTAATTCTTTTTCCAAAACCTATATTTTATATGTGTCCAATGAGGTAAGCAACTTACTCACCTTTTGTACGAATTATATTTGAAATAAGGACATACAATACCCATCATGAATTATAAGATCTTTTATCCAATTCATGTATAAGGACAGAGATCCTCAGGAATCTCCTTGACCGACAGGTAATTAAGACAGGTTTTAGAAGGATAAGGCTTAGGCATAGCCTCCTGCTAAAAAGGGCAAGTCAAGGAAGGCTTGCCCGGCAATAATCCAAAAATATTCTGATGTCAATAAGAATTATTTCTTCTTCTTCTTATGACGGTTTTTACGTAGACGCTTTTTACGTTTGTGTGTTGCAATTTTATGTCTTTTGCGTTTTCTTCCACAAGGCATATTCAAATTATTTTAAATGATAAATAAAAATTAGATTTATTACTGAGCTGCTTCATAAGCAGCTTTGTTCAATTTTAGTTGATTATACAATTCAGGTCGCCCCTCTGCAAGTTCTAAACAGCGATCATAGTGATAAAGTACCTGATCTCTTTGGTTTTGTTTTTGAAAACATTCTACTAAAGAGTAGTGTGCTTCTAACAGAACACCCTGGTCTACTTGAGCGGTATCTGCTATTTGAACGATCCGTTCAAAGCGAGGAATTGCCTTTTGAATGTCCCCAGTTCGATTGAGGGATAAACGCCCCAAATGTAAGTTGATTTTTACATTATTAGGAAACTGCTTATCCAAATCCAACATTTTCATAGCACCAGTCATTGGCAT
>CAZOLU010000051.1:7023-14325 GCA_964580485.1 uncultured Saprospiraceae bacterium
TGCTTTCAAGAATCTTGTCAAAAGCACTCTGTACAATTGCGGCACATGTTCCTTCAAGAGAGTTGTCGTTTATGTCCACAGCAGCGAACAGGCCATAGGCTCTACACCGATCTACCATACTAAGATCAATGTACATTAATGCTTCATTGATACGATATGCTATAGAATCTGGTGCTAGCTCGATAGCTTTAGCAAAAGCATCAACCGATTTATGGCCAACATACTTTTTCAAAGCTAGGTCTTCCAGCTCTCTATTGAATGCAATTCCATAGGTAGTTCCCGCCACAGACCAACTTTCAGGAGAGGGATCTAATTTTGCGACACGCTCGGCAAAGTAGCCACCTGCGGCAAAATTCCCAAACTCATTCCAAGTTCTGGAAATAAGTTTTAAATTTAAAACCTCCTCTTGAGGGGCATTGGCTTGTGCCAGTTGTTGTTCTAAGTTCATCATCATTGCCAGTTGTGCAGAATCCAATTGGGCTCTAGCTCCAGCAATTAACACATCATCATTCAAGGCAATAGTGTCCTGCTCTGTTTCTTCTCCTTTTTTCTGATGAGGTTTGGTTCTTCCAAAACTTAAAAGAAGGATAAACAGTAGTACTGCTAAAGCAATAGAAATGATCTGGGTACTAAGAGATGAACGCATAATTTAGAACAACAACAAACACAAGTTAAAATAAGATTATTTCTTTTGTTCTTGTACTTTCAAGTTATTTTTAACTTTCTCAACAAAAACTTTAGCAGGCTTAAATGCTGGAATATAATGTGCTGGAATTTCAATAGCTTTGTTGGCTTTGATATTACGGCCTACTTTACGAGCACGTTTTTTGGCAATAAAGCTTCCGAAACCACGAATGTAAACATTTTCTCCTTCGGCAATGCTTTGCTTTACCTGTACAAAAAATTCTTCTAGAGTCATCAAGACATCCACTTTGGAAATCTCAGTTTTCTCAGCGATACGAGCAACTAAATCAGCTTTTCTCATTCTCTTCGTTTGTATTTAAACGGTTGTACAAAAATTGTATTTTTCTGAAAGTGTGGGCAAATGTCGCATTTTTTTTAGAAAAAGAAAACTATTGCATCACTATTTTTAGATAAAACTCAGAAAAAAATAATTATAATTGACTAATAATGAAGCTCCTAATAGGTAAAATACCAATTGGATAGTAGCTGTAATCTGAGTGATTCTTATAAAAAATGGGCTAAAACAAAGATTGCTGATTATCTGTTTCTGCCAATAGCTTGAAGGAAGTTCTATGATGAGGACTTATCCCATGTTTAGCAATAGCAGCTCGATGAGTTTTTGTAGGATAACCTTTATTTTTAGACCAACCATATTCGGGGTAGTCTACTCCCAAAGCTTTCATCCAGTCATCTCGATACGTTTTTGCCAAGATAGAAGCTGCGGCGATAGACATAAACTTTGCATCACCTTTAACAATACAATGATGCGAAATCTTAGGATAGGGCGTAAACTTATTCCCATCAATTAGTAAACTTTCAGGGCGCATCGTAAGCTGATCTATAGCTCGATGCATGGCCAAAAAAGCCGCTTTCAAAATATTGATTTCATCAATCTCTTCTACCGATACTTGCCCTACTGCCCAAGCCAATGCTTCTTTTTCTATAACGTCACGGAGTAGATAACGGTTCTTTTCATTGAGCTTTTTAGAATCATTTAACAAGTCGGATTTGAAATTTGAAGGGAGAATTACTGCTGCGGCAAAAACTGGTCCTGCTAAGCAACCTCGTCCAGCTTCATCACAACCTGCCTCTATTTTATGGGGGTCAAGGTTTAGTTTTAACATAAATAGATTACTATTTAGCAATTGCCTGATCCAAATCTTCTATTAAATCCTCGACATCTTCTACACCGATACTCAAACGAATTAAAGAGTCTGTAATTCCTACTTTCCATCGCTCTGCTTGAGGAATAGCCGCATGGGTCATGGTTGCAGGGTGGCCAATCAAAGATTCTACCCCACCAAGTGATTCTGCACAGGTAAAATAACGGACATGCTCCATCACCCGAGCCGCAGCACTAGCAGTATCCTCTTTCAAGTTGAAGGATAGCATAGCTCCAAAGCCATCCATCTGTTGTTTTGCCAATTCGTGTCCTTTATGCGTGCTTAGACCAGGGTAATACACCTGATTCACCTGATGGTGTTGTTGTAAAAATTCGGCAATCTTCATGGCGTTTTGAGAGGCTCGCTCTACTCTTAGATGTAGGGTTTTGATCCCTCGTAATACCAAAAAGCAGTCTTGTGGCCCAGGAACTGCCCCCACCGAGTTTTGGATAAAGTATAAGCGTTTGGCTAACTCCTCATCCTTAACCACCAAAGCCCCATGAATTACATCTGAATGCCCTCCCAAATATTTTGTTGCTGAGTGCATTACGATATCTGCACCCAAGTCTAAAGGACGTTGAAGATAGGGACTGGCAAAGGTGTTGTCTACCGCTACCCAAATCCCCTTGGCTTTTGCAATTTGACAAACCGCAGCAATATCAATGATATTCATCATGGGGTTGCTAGGGGTTTCAATCCAAATTAGTTTGGTCTTGCTGTTGATATGAGCGTCTAAATTTTGAGCTTGCTCCAACCCCACAAAATGAAATTGAATACCCAAGGGCTCAAATACTTTGGTAAATAATCGGTAGCTGCCCCCATATAGATCATTCGTGGCAATCACCTCATCACCAGGTTGCAGTATTTGCAGCAAGGCACTAATTGCAGCAACACCACTAGCAAAACAAAGCCCGTATTTCCCATTTTCCAAAGCAGCTATATTTTGCTCCAGTGCATGCCGGGTAGGGTTTTGAGATCGAGAATAGGCGTAGCCTTTATGCTGACCTGGTGATTCTTGTGCATAGGTAGAAGTCTGATAAATCGGAGTCATTACCGCTCCAGTATTAGGGTCGGGTTCGATTCCAGCATGTATGACCTTCGTTCCAAATTTCATAATTTTTTGACTTGAGTTGGACTACATTGACTTTGTTGAAATAGGTTTACTCATAAAGCTGAGCAATGAAACCGTTGCGCATACGAGGTTCTACAAAGGTAGACTTAGGAGGCAGTGTACCTTGCACATCAGAAATGCTAATGAGATCTTCAATAGCAACAGGGTAGAGGTTGAAAGCTGCTACGGCCTTGCCCTCATCCACTTTTCGCTCTAGTGCTGCAGGGCCTTTAGTGCCCTCCAAATACCGAACATCCGTTTCCATTCGTACATCCTCAATTCCCAAAATATCTTTTAACACGTATTCATTAAATAAATGAACATCCAAACATTCGGATACTGCTGTAGTTGCTGGATTGGGGCGGTAGGCCTCCCTCAGACTTAGGCTATACCATTGTTTGTCAATATAGCAGCCCATGTGATGTCGCCCAATAGGGCGGAAAGCTATTGACTTTTGCTCTAAATGGTAGTATTGACTGAGTTTTTCCAAAAAAGTACTAACACTCAAGCCCTTTAAGTTCAATAATACCCGATTGTATTCATGAATTACAATTTCACTCGCTGCAAAATAGGCTGCCATAATATAATGATAGGGGTTTTGAGGATCATCAGATTGTTTTTCATGATACAGTTTGGCGGCAGTAGTTGTTCGGTGGTGCCCATCACAAATATAACAGTCAGAGATCTGTTGTGCAAAAAGCGTCTGAAAGAGCTGAATATGTTTGGGATTTTGAATTAGCCAAAAAAGATGCTCATCATCTTGGTAGGGAATTTTAAAGCTGGGTTGGGTAACGGTAGTTAGGCGGTTGATCAGTGCATCAATCTCCAACACATTGGGGTAGGTTAATAAAATGGGCTTGATGACCCCATTGCGTTCCTCAAATAATGTTCGCATTTTCAACTCCTTGGAAGCAAGGGTATGCTCATGTTTTTTGATATGACCGTTGAGGTAGTCTTCTACATGTGCGCAGGCGATGATACCCGTATGGCTTCGGTTCTGTCGGTTGATCCGATATAAGAAGATGGCAGGCTCAGATTCTTGGTGATAATAGCCGTCCCGATAATAAATTGGAAACTTGCGTTTGGCCGTTCCAAAAAAATCATCGAAAGAAACGATATCTAGTAAGTCGGGAATAGCAGGAAGAAAAGGAACAATATTCGCCATAATAGTTGGATCTTGTATGATGTAATCCGATCGCCAGTTCATTTTTTCTAGAACCAAAAAGCAACAGACATCGTTGTAAAAAAATAAAAAGCAGTACTAAAATCAGTCTGATCCAAGATACTAACTTCAGTCTAAAAAATAATATAAAAGCGCACAGATTTTCACAGCTCATGCTTGTTGTTTTTGAAAAATTGGAGCAACAAACTACCAAAATGGCTAAACTTCCGTATTTTAGACGCATCATTGTATTAGTACTTTGGTGAATTTTTTAAATTTTATTGAAATTTAAAAAATCTTAATTTTTTTGACTCTTGATTATCAATTAATTAAGTATTGACTTGAATGAAATTTAAAATGTAAAATATTGATAATCAATCACCTTCAAAATTTCACCGAAGTAAAGTGTCTGAAGTAGTCAAGTTAAAATGGAGGATTTAAAAGCATTTCGAAGGTACTATAATGAGCATTTACATGCCCGACTCGTTGTTTTTGAGCGACGACGTTGGCTTTTGCTAGCGATGATTAGCCTAGGGGTATTGGTTTTGCTAGGTATTATGCTTTTGGTACTTTCTGTGAGAATGACGGCATTGCTACTTTTTCTTCCCATTCCTTTTTGGACTTTCTACGAGATCATAAAAAGGCAAATCAGGGCTTACAAAAAGAGTTTTAAACCTCTAGTAGTGCAGGCTATTTTGGATTTTATTGATCCTCGGCTTAAATATTACCCTGAACAGTATGTTCCCTACGATACCTTCAACCGATCCAACATTTTTCCCATAGAGCCTGCGGTATATTTAGGGGAAGACTACATTATAGGAAAGATTGGGGAAGTTTCTTTTGAAATGTGTGAATTGCACATTCAGCACCCTTCTTATATCAAAGGGCGCTTAGAAAAACTTTTTGATGGGATATTTTTTCATGCCAAGTTTAATTATAATTCTAAAGGTCGAATTATTATCATTCCCCGACATCGTTGGCAGCGTTTCATTCGCACCATGAAAAACATTACACGCTACGGGGGCTATGAAATCAAGGAAACTGGAAATCCTGTGTTTGACAAAGAATTTCTGGTTTATGCCGACCCCAAGGTGCATTATAAAGAAATTTTAACCGCAGGCTTACTCAACACCATCAACAATTATCATCTAGAAGCTAAAAAAGAGATTTATGCCTCTTTTGTAGATAGTCATTTTTATATGGCTATTTCTGAGCCTTACCATTTGTTAGATGCACATGTCTTTAGTTCTAATGTCAATTTTGAGCTAATTTCCGCCTACTATCAGGAACTTTATGTTTTTACCCGATTGGTAGAAGACTTTGATATTATGCACTAAACAGCTATTGCACCTTAGGATTTGCTTCCATCAATTTCCCTTGATGATACTTTCGCAAAGCTTTCCCCCTAGGGTTGGTTTCTGTTTCTCCATAAACTGAGCGTACGATTTTATCCTTGCCCCCAGGATTACTCCCCAGACAATACAAATGCCCATCTCGAGAGGCGATAAAAATCCGACCATTATCTACAAAAGGGGTAGCTTCGGCACTAAATTCTTTCTTTTCCAGCAATTTAAAATTCATCTGGTCGTCAAACTCAAAGAGATAAAACCCATTGTAAGTAGGTACGGCAGCACGATTACCGATGATGATAGGCGAAGCAATAGATGGTCCTGTTCGGTGTTTGTAGTAAACATAAGGAGTAGGTGCTTCTGTTTTCCCATCAAAAAGAATAGCCTTTTTAGTAGTATCAATCTTATTCAAATCAAAAAAGTAGGTATATCCATCAATAGCAATGGTAGCACCAATATGGGGTTGATGGGGCTTTCGGGTAGCCTCATTGGTTGCTGCTGTTCCAATAACTCCCCCCAACCAAGTCACAAATCTGCGATTTTGAACAGGGAGATACCAAACCGTAGCATTTTCAGGATCTTTAGAGGGATCAAGTTTCAATATACCACCTTGCCCGGTAATGTACTGCTTCTCTACTGCAATCAATAAACAATCATCATCTGTAACTACCGAAGTACCATCAATATCAGATCCAATAAAATACTCCCAATCCATCTTCTGCTTTTTCATATTAAAACCCCAAACCCGACCAGAGCCAGAGGCTAAGTAAACCCGATCTCCTAAACGAGCAGGCGAGGCCTCACTCACCATATTCCCACCATGCACCAGATAGTCTGATGGACGATAAAGGGTATCTTGAAAGCGATAGAGTTTGGGTTGTAGTAAGCCATCTCGCATTTCAGCCTTGCGAGGATCGGGGTCGAAAACAGCAAAGATACTCGTTTCTAAAGCGAGGTAAGCGGTATCGTTAATCATCAAGGCTGAGCCGTCGACATCCCGACTATAGCTCTTGGTTCGAGGAGAGTTGAGTCGCCAGAGCTCTTCTCCCGTAAAGTAAGAAACAGCTCGGTAGCAATCCACAATTTTGTGCGCAAGCTTCCCTCCAGCACGGGTTCCTTGCAAAATAACGACCTTGTGTTTAAGGGAGTCGGCATCCCGGTTGATCCAGATACTTCCTGTGCCCTTTACTACATCATCAAAGCGGTACTGCCAGATAACTTCACCCGTTTCGTAATCAATTTTTTTGAGACGATGGTCAAAAGCACCTTGAATAATATATTTTTTCCCGTTTTCGATGACCATTAGCGGTTGCCCTGTCCAGCCAGCACCACTCCAGTTTTTGATCTGTCGCCCTACTTGTGTTTGTCCACTTCCCAAAACCAAACGCCAGATGATGTCTAGCTTTGCAGGGAGACTGTCTCCGTAATAATTGCGTCTTTCATTATTCAGAAAAGTGGGGTTGATGACCTGAATATCATACTGATCCCCATTTTCATCAGTAAAACTGATTTTGTTGGGGTCTATCCGAACGGGTTCAATGGGTTGCTGTGCAGTGCTATCTTGAAGGTCTTTGGCCTCTTCCCGAGCTTCGAAGGGGGGGAGTTTGGCTAGCCAAAGTCCAAAAATGGCTAAGGCTACTAGTCCAAATCCTATTACTAATCCAATGATTACTTTACGACTCATAAGTTTTTGATTCCTGTTGTTATTGAAGTTGTTTAAAAACCATCTTTTAGATGAAATTTTGCTTCATTATAAAATCGTACACAAATTGAAATTCAATCAAACTACGCAAGCCGTTGCCTTTCCCTGGGGATGCTCCAAAGGAGTCCTTG
>CAZOLU010000052.1:0-6433 GCA_964580485.1 uncultured Saprospiraceae bacterium
TGCCAAAACAGAATTGCGCACACAGGCATGCTCTACTTTTGAGCTAATGATTCGCTTTACCCCAAAATCCCGTACCGCACATTTAATTGCAGTGTTGTTGGCTTCTGTTCCTCCAGAGGTAAAGACGATTTCTGCTGGGCTAGCTCCAATAGCTTTGGCAATATTGCGTCGGCTTTTTTCTAGAGCAGCTCTAGCTGTTCGGCCTTCGGCATGAATAGAGGAAGGGTTGCCAAACTGATTTTTCAAAAAAGGCAGCATGGCTTCAAAAACTTCATCTATAACAGGAGTGGTTGCAGCATGATCTAGATAAATGCGTGGCATGAAAAAAGCTTTTTAAAAATGAGGGTAGTGCAGGAGAAAAACTAGTCTTCTTGATCTGCTTTTAGAATTTCACGAATATCTTGTTTGATTTTCTTGGCTAAATTTTCGGCGGTAACTGCCGAAGAGCTTTCTGTATAAATCCGGATAATAGACTCTGTATTGGATTTTCTCAGGTGAATCCAGTTGTCGTCTACAAAGACCTTCAACCCATCTACCGTGTTTTTAGGATAACGCTCATATTTAGCATCTAGCTTAGCCAGAAGGTTGTCGATATCAATATCAGGAGTGAGCTGAATTTTATCCTTAATAATCACATAATTCGGGTAGGTAGCTCTTAGGTAAGAAGCAGGTTTCCCAAATTCTACGAGATGAGAAAGGAACAGTGCCGTACCCACCATAGCATCTCTACCATAGTGTAGTGCAGGGTAGATGATTCCGCCATTTCCTTCTCCACCGATAATGGCATTACTGTCCTTCATCAATTTCACGACATTGACTTCTCCTACGGCCGAAGCATGATATTCCCCACCGTATTTTGCAGTGACTTTTGCCAAGGCTTGAGTAGAAGAAAGGTTAGAAACACTATTGCCTCCATCACTATGTTTGAGAATATAGTCTGCCACTGCTACCAGGGTGTACTCCTCCCCAAAAACTTCTCCATCCTCACAAACCAAGGCTAGGCGATCTACATCAGGATCTACCGCAATACCCAAGTCTGCTTTATGCTCTAATACCGCCGAGCAAAGTCCAGTAAGGTGTGCGGGCAGGGGTTCGGGATTGTGCGCAAAACGGCCATTGACCGCATCGTTGATGGCAATCACTTCACAACCCAGTTGTTCTAAAAGTGGAACAATTGAAATGGCTCCAGTAGAGTTGACACAGTCGACTACAATTTTGAAATGGCGAGCGATGATTTCATCTGCTTTGACCAAATCTAATTGGAGAATCAGATCAATATGCTTTTGAATATAACCAACACTTTTCTTGTACTTCCCCAATTCTTCCACATTAGCATAAAGAACCTCTTTGGTCTGAATGAGTCGTAATATTTCCAGCCCATCTGCTGCTGAGATAAATTCCCCTTTGTGGTTGATAAATTTGAGGGCGTTCCATTGTTTAGGGTTGTGGCTTGCGGTGAGGATAATGCCGCCTGCGGCATCCTCCTGCATTACGGCAATCTCTACCGTAGGAGTAGTCGAAAGCCCTAAGTCGCAAACATGAACCCCCATCATACGTAGGGTACTTACTACTATTTGACTTACCAACTCGCCAGAAATACGAGCATCTCGACCTACTACAATGGTAGGGTTTTCAATACGTTGTTTTACCCAATGTGCATAAGCCGCAGTACTTTCTACAATATCTTGTGCCGTGAGGTTTTCGCCTACACGCCCTCCAATAGTGCCTCTAGTGCCTGAAATAGATTTTAATAACGCCAATAGTTTAGAGTTTTTTGTAGTGGTTCGATTGCTATAATAAGATCCTCATTTATGCTTGTTTGATGAGAAACTTTGCCAAAAATACTTTTTTTTGTTATTATAGCATAAATAATCTGCCTGCGACTTTTTTTTTTTATAAAATATTTAAATGAAGTTGTATCTTAAGGCTGTTCTAGGTTGTTGGTAACCAGTTTTTTATCTGCGCCAAACTACTGCTTTGAAAGTTTATTACCTACTATTAACTTTATGAAACAATTCGCTGTATTCCTCCTTACGGTACTATCTTTTGCTTTGATTCTAATGACCTGTGAACGGGAGTTGTTATCACCTACGCTTTTAGATACCAGCTATTTTCCCCTCCAAACTGGGAAGTATGCCATTTATGCGGTAGATTCTGTGGTGTACAATGAGTTCGAAGGAACCGTAGATACGGTACACTTTTTATTAAAAGAAGAAATCGGAGAAACTGAAACCGATAATTTAGGTAAAGTCTATTATCGCATCAATCGATACATCAAAAGAGATACAAGCCCTTCGGGACAGTGGATCTTTGATGGGGTTTGGGCGGCACAGCAAACCGAGCAGTTTGCTTATCGTATTGAAAATAACTTGCGTTATGTCAATATTGTTTTTCCTGTAGAACTCAATAAGAACTGGGATGGTATTGTGTACATTCGCCGCGATACAACTATCTCTATTCCTGGAGGAGATATTGATCTTTATAAGGACTGGGATGATTTTACCATCACTAGCTTAAATCAGCCAGAAATTATCCAAGGTATTGCCTATGACTCAGTACTTACCGTTTTGAGGGTAGATAAAATCAACAATATCGAAAGGCGTTATTCCGTAGAAAAATACGCTAAAAACACGGGGCTGGTGTATAGAAAAGATTCTATTCTCGATACCCAATGTGGGGGGAATATTACTCCAAGCTGTATCGCTGAGGATTGGGCGCTAAAAGCAGAGCGAGGCTTTATTGTAAATCAAGAGTTGATCGAAAGCAATTGGTAAGCCCCCTAATTTCCTTCAAGTTTAACTCTTTCCCATCCATGCTAGGGTTTGGTCAACTCTTGGTAGCTAGAGGCAAAAGTACCATCCACTTTAATCATAATATCATAAATACGGCGACGGGTTCTAAAATCTGCTACCATAAAGAGATTGAGTACCTCATCTCGTTTAGCATTGACAAATAGAGGAACAAACATAGATGCTGGATATGCCGCATTCACCTGTTGAAGGGTTTTGAGTGCTTCCTCTACCGAGGCAAGTCCCTCCGCCCGGGTTTCTTCATTGGTCAGGCGATCGAGTCCCAGCAAATAGTATTTGTACATGGCACGGCGTAGCGGCTGCATTCTGACATTGAGTAGATTCTCAATCAACCAATATCGGGTACGATCACCATCACTAACTACCCAGCCTTTGGCTGTACCTCTTGGCACCGCATTAAGGATATCCTGAGCTTTATTCAAATACTTGTCGCCCCCCAACTCCGAAAAGCTGTCATAATCCATACCCAAAATGATATACATATAAAAAGCAATAGTGGATGTGAGGTTGGAGGTGAATTGTCCTTCTGCAAAATCTAGAACTTCAAATTCCCCATAATTGAAGTAAAAATCTTTATCCAAATGTTGAAAAATCACGGTATTGTACCCACTGTTATATACTGGACGACTTGCCTGAATGGTCAATTGTGCTTTAAAACTGGTTTGGGATAACTCCTCATCAATAGTAATAATCACATTCACCTCAATCTTTTCTTCAGGCTCATAAGTATCCTCTGTCCACTTTCTGTTATTGATAAACTCCTGAATAGCCGTTTTTAGACTTTTAAAGATCTTAGGGTCCGCAGTTTGTAGTTTAGGAGTGTTGATGCTGACGGTGCTAACGAGTTCTTGTGCTTTTAATGAAAATGATGTACTGCAAGCCAAGAGTAAAATGAGCAAAATTCGATTCATATTGATTTTTAGTCTTTTTTATTTCCTTTTGTAAATATAACGCAATATTTAGGAGAAAAGGATATGCCACAAGCAATTTATCCGTTAAAATACCCTAAAAGCTTTGAATGAAGTGCTTGAATTTAAGACCTCATCTTTTTGATTTTCTTAATAATATCCAGAGCTACCTCCTTTTTAGATTTAAGATCAAAAGGCTCTACATTTCCATATTTATCCAAAATAGTAACCTTGTTGGTGTCCGTTCCAAAGCCAGCACCTTTTTCTCTCAAAGAGTTGAGGACAATAAAGTCTAGATTTTTTGAGCTGAGTTTACGTTGGGCATTTTCTTCAAAATTTTGGGTCTCCATGGCAAAGCCCACCAGTATTTGATCTTCCGTTTTTAACTCACCAAGTGCCTTTGCAATATCTTTGGTGCGCTTGAGCTCAATGTGCATATCTAAGCCCTCCTTTTTCTTGATTTTTTCTTTGGCAGGATTTGCAGGGCTGTAATCTGCTACGGCTGCTGCGAGGACCGCAATTTGACAGTGAGGAAAATGCTGCATAGCCTCCTGATACATCTCTTCGGCAGATTGCACAGGGATAAATTGAACCTGCGTTTGCGTTGGACGGAGATGAACAGGGCCACTAATCAGGACTACCTCTGCACCTTGCTCGGCAAGGGCATCGGCAATAGCCGTGCCCATCTTGCCCGTAGAGTGGTTGCTAATAAAGCGTACGGGGTCGATGGCTTCGAGGGTAGGGCCTGAGGTCAGTAGGGCTTTGAGCCCCTTTAGGGGCTGCGTATCTTTTTGTTTAAAGTAATATGCTAGCTGCTCAACTATGGCTTCTGGCTCAGCCATGCGCCCCTTGCCCACCAAACCACTTGCCAGTTCTCCAGCTGCTACATCAATCAAGATATTTCCATAGCTTTGCAAGCGATCTACATTGGCCTGTGTAGCAGGGTGTGTCCACATATCCAAATCCATCGCAGGAGCAAAGAAAACAGGGCAACGGCTCGAAAGATAAGTTGCCAAGAGCATATTGTTGCAAAGTCCCTGAGCCATAGCAGCTAGGGTATTGGCTGTAGCTGGAGCTACGACCATTGCATCTGCCCAAAGTCCAATTTCTACGTGGTTGTTCCACCCTTCTTCACTACTGACACTACTATGCACTGGATGTTTAGATAGGGTAGATAGGGTCAGTGGGGTAATGAAATTACAGGCATCTGCGGTCATTACTACCCGAACTTCAGCTCCCGCTTTAATTAGTATACGAGTAAGTGAGGCACTTTTATAAGCTGCAATACTACCTGAAATAGCTAATAAGATTTTTTTTCCGTTGAGTTGCATCATTCATCTTACTTAAAAAAAATGCAAAACTCAGGAACGAAGCATGAGTTTTGCATAATGATTTTATCTTGCTTAGAAGATTGGGACTTAGAGTTCTTCCTCCTCCTCTTTTTCTTTAAATTTGTATTGTAAACGATCTTCCATAAACTCATTGAGGGCAATAATCGCAGGGTTGGGCAGCCGCTCATAGAATTTAGAAATTTCGATCTGCTCTTTGTTTTCGTGCACCTCTTCGAGAGTATCCGTAGCTGATGCAAATTCATCAAGTTTGGAATGCAACTCTCGTTTAAGTTGTACAGCGATCTGGCGAGAACGAGTTCCTATAATATTTAAGGACTGGTAGATATTTCCACCTCCTTTTTTCGAAAGTATATTACTACTACGTGCCTCGATATAGGGGTTGATTCCTTGTGCTTTTTCTTTAATCTCACTCATTTTTCAATTTTTTTATACGTTGCGTACTAATTTCAATTAGATTGTTGACCTCATTGCTATATTTGCTATCTGAATGTTTGCGAATGAAGATTTTAGACTCATCAATAACACGCTGAAAACGTTCTACTTGTTTACTAAGAATACTTTCACTGGCATAACCAAAAGTTGATTTGATAATCATATAACGGATATAGTCAATATTTTTAGTATCTGGAAAATCAATCAACATATTTTTAAAGCTATGAGTTGCCGCCTGATAGCTTTTTCTTCGATAATAGCCCCTGGCATTGTCCAATTCTTTCTCTTCCAACTTAGATCGTAATTTTACAATCTTTTCATTACTAATACTCACCCGTTCTGAATTAGGATAACTATTGACAAAGAGCTGATAGCTTTCAATAGCTTTATCCGTGTCTTCTTGTGTTAGGCGAAAAGCAGGAGACATTTTGTAATGGGATTCTGCACTCAAAAAAAGTGCTTCTTCTGAATTTTCGCTATTGGGAAAAGTATTAAAAAACTGCCGGAAATAATAGGATGAAAAACTAAAATTGCGAAGGTGATAATGGGTATAAGCAAAATGGAAATAAACTTTTTCGGCTTTACCACTCCCTCTAATTTGTCCTAGTAAATCTTCAAAAAGATATTGTGCTTTTTGATATTCTCCTGCCTCATAAAACTCGAAAGCCTTCTGATATCTAAACTCAATATCAGGGTTCATTCTAATTTTTTCAAAGCTTTCGCGCTTGCAACTCATACTCAACAGCGCAATTATGCTGCAAAGCCAAAGGGTACGTACTAACATAACCGCAAATATAGGGTTTTGGTAGGTGAAAAAGAAATATTATGTAGCTTTTTTGATAAACGTAAGCTAAGCTGAAAAGGGCAGGGCTTGGGCTTAAAAATCGTCTTCGTCAATTTCTAGTTTTGCGGCGGATAGTTCTGAAAGGGC
>CAZOLU010000052.1:6443-14310 GCA_964580485.1 uncultured Saprospiraceae bacterium
GAAAGGGCATGCTGGTCGCCCGCTGCGCGGGCAACCGCTATCCCTTGGGTATAGGTAGCAAAAGCCTGTTCTAGGTTTTGCTGCTGCTCGTACAATTTCCCAAGATGATAATACAAGCCCACATATTCGGGGCTGTCTTGTTCAATTTTTAAATAATAAGCCAAAGCATTTTCCCAATCGGATTGTTTTTCATACTCTTTGGCAATCGCAAAGCGCAAAAAAGGTTCTTGAGGGCTGGCTTCTAGCATGCTCAAAAGTTGTTGAAGGCGTTTAGACATCTATTTTGTTGTTGGTTAGAGCAGCAAAGCTAGAGATTCTACCCCAAAAGGCAAAACTTGAAGCTTGTTTTTTACGCTAGCTATAATTAAGAGCTTGGGTCAGTCCTAACATTTCCAAATATTAAGATTAAAAATGCTTGTAAGATTTTCAGCTTTGTTTAAAATTGATTTATTCATAACTCAGGATGCTTTAAAAGGGCATTTAGAATGCTATTCTACTCATTTAAAAACATAAAAATTATGAGAATATCCAGAATTATAAAAATGCTTCCAAGCTGGGGAGTTCTAAGTTTTTTGCTTCTTAACACTTGCACCTTATGGGCACAAGCTGAGCCCGATACCATCTGGACCAAAACGCTAGGTGGTTCGGGCAATGAGCCTTTAGGTTTTGGGGTCGGATTTTCAGGGGCACCAGCGATGTCGGGTGCTGTTTTACCTAATGGAGATATCTATGTTGCAGCAACCACGGTGTCTACAGATGGAGATTTAAACAACAACTATGGTAGTGAGGATGTTTGGCTGATAAAACTGAATAGTCAGGGGGATACCCTTTGGACTAAGGTCATTGGTGGAACTGCTGCTGATCGAGTTTATGAGATGAAAGCTACTGCCGATGGGGGTTGTGTTTTGGCTGGACGAAGCAACTCTAACGATAATGATTTTCAGGGATCCAATGGAAGTTCAGATGGGTTCCTGACAAAAGTGGATAGCAGTGGTAATATTCTCTTTTCTAACTTATATGGAGGATCACAAGTAGATGAATTCCTAAATGTATTGATCTTGGATGATGGGGGCTATTTGGTTTTGGGAACAACGGGGTCTATAGATGGGGATGTGCCTGCGGGTAATGCTGGTTCGGTAGAGGCTTGGGTGATGCGCCTCAACGCTGATGCTACTGTTCGTTGGAGTCGGAAAACAAGTGGACTGACGGTCAACCTAGATTATAATGAGCTGTTTTACGATGCTGTTGTGCACACTAATGGCTATATCTTGGGTGGGATCTCTGGAGATTTTGCCAACTTTAATACAGATGACTTTCTAATTGTGAAATACGACAGCCTAGGAAATCAGCTTTGGATGAGAGAAATGGGAACTGCGGTTGGGGATGCTTTGGCTGCTATGCTGATTGAAAATGACACTTCGATTTTTGTGATGGGGCGAGTCAGTCAGGCTTCTGGCGATGTAAGTACCTATAATGGAGGTAATGGCGATACCTGGCTAGTGAATTTGGATAGTACTGGAGCTATTCGTTGGGAGCAAACTTATGGTGGAAGCGATTTTGAATATTCCTATGGACTCAATTTTGATCCAGGAGGGGATTTGCTAATTAGTGGACTCAGCCGCTCTACGGATGGTAATTTGCCAGATACTTCTTATGGTAATTTTGATTTTTGGTTGATGGAAGTTTCTCCAATTGGCGATAGCCTCAACAGTTGGCGATGGGGAGGAAGTAGTAGCGATTATTTGCATGAGGTGGCTTTTAATGGAAATGACTCCTCCGAACTCATCCTTATTGGTCGCTCACAATCTAGCGATTTTTGGGTACCCAGCAATCAAGGCGGAAATGATTTGTATATTGCCAAAATGGAGTATGCTCCAGTATCTATCCCTAGCTTTGTAAGTATCCCCAAATTGCCTGCATTGAAACTCTACCCCAATCCTAGTTCAGGCAGTTTCCAAATTGAAATTCCAGAAGGACAATACCAGCACCTAGAAATTTACAATGCCCTAGGTCAGCAGGTCTTTAGGCAAGTATCACCACAAGCAGGAGCCTACCAGCTGCACCTGAATTTGCCCGCAGGCAGCTATTTTGTACAATTGCTAGATGAGCAAGGGCAAAAACAACAAGCCCGTTTGATCTTGCATTAACAGCAACTTCAATTTAAGCATTCAGGACAATTAGAAGCAAGAAAACAGAGGTTTTGCGGTGAATACTTTGTTACACAGGAGTTTGTTTGTAAACTTGTAAAAATCTAGCATCAATATGAACAGGTTTTTACAGCAAGCTCAAAATATTCATAAGATTGCCTTAGTCAGTTTTCTCCTACGGCTTCTAATTGTCCTTTTTTGTAATCTAGGTAACGATGAGGTGTACTACGTTAGTTATGCCCTCTACCCCGATTATGGGCATTTCGATCACCCCCCAATGGTGGGGCTACTCATTCGTTTTTTTACGGCCAATCTCTATTTTTTAGGAGATGATTTTTTTGTGCGCTTGGGGCCGCTGTTGATCGGAACCTTCAATTTGTATTTAGTCTACCATATTGGTAAAAGCTGGAAGGATGTACAAACGGGGCTGATTGCTGCGCTTTGTTTGGCAAGCTCTTTTTATGCTTCAGTGATTGCAGGTACTTTTATACTGCCTGATACTCCACTCAGCCTATTTTGGTTGTTGAGTATCTGGAGTTTTGTGCGTTATCTTCAAAAAAGCAATTCTTGGCATCTGTTGTTGTTTGGTGTTTGGGTAGGCTTGGGGCTTTGCTCCAAGTATCAGGCGATTTTTCTTTGGGGGGGGGCGGGGCTCTACTTTATGGTACATGAGCGTTCGGCTTTTTTGAAGCCTTGGCTTTGGGGTGCTGGGCTACTCTCCTTGTTGATTTTTAGTCCAGTATTTTATTGGAATATGACGAGCCCTTACTCGGGCTTGGGCTATCATGCTGGGCGCATTGGTCAAGATTCCTGGATTCCGAATATTGACTACATTTTACAACAAGTACTGGGGCAGATCTTTTACAACAACCCCTTTTTGGTGATCGTACTCCTCTTGATGTTGTTCTTTTTATTTCGAAAGGTCAAAGTTTGGGCATCTCCTGCTTTATTTTTTCTGCTCAGCATCAGTATTCCTTTACTTCTCCTAACCATCGGGATGTCTTTTTATTCCAGAATGTTGCCACATTGGAATGGTCCAGCCTATTTCGGACTTTGGTTGCTTTTGGCCTATGCACTGGGGCAGCAAAAGCGGAGGGGGGCTTATTTTATTTGGTTGAAGCTGAGTATGGGCTTTTATACCTTTGTAATGCTGTTGGGCTTTTTACAGATCCACTTTGCGCTAATACCCTTGCAACCTTCCGATCAGAAGCTAGAGTCGGTGGGTGCCAATGATTTTTTGGTAGATTTGGGGCTTTGGGATGAAATTGGAGCTGCTTTAGAACAGCATTTTGCGAAGGAGGATCAATTGCTATTGCTTACCCACAATTGGTTTCCTGCAGCACATTTAGATTATTATTTTGCATTACCTCATCAACACCTATTGTATGTTGCAGGTACTTATGACCGACAGCATCAGTATATGAAGATCAACAAAGAGCGAGGGGGCATTCCTAAAAATTCCAGGATGTACTACATCACAAGTTCCAATTATTACAGTGCGCCTTCTCCAGCTATTTTAGCGCGGTTTGAGCAACTTGGAGAGCGGAGGGTGCTCAGGGTCAGTCATGGTTACAACAAAGTAAATATCTTTATTTGGGAACTCAAGGGCTTGAAAGCAGATTGGGAGATTCAACCTGATTAAATCGACTGAAAATCAATCTTCTTCGTGATTTTTAATCTAATTTGCCCAAGCTTTGTTATTTTAGTAGAACCAATTATAAAACCATACACCAATTGAAATTCAATCAATTTTACTGAATCCTAAAGGATGCAGCTTGCGTAATTTTCTGACCTACGCAAGCCGTTGCCTTCAGGCTTCGAAAGTACGTATGGTTACATAAAACAAATTATCTGTAATTGTACCATGAGCTTTTTTTCTACTATACTCAAACCTACGGCAATTATCTTATCTGTTTTGTTGACCACCTATATCGTTCAGAAAACAGCAGATATTCGGGCAGAGCATCAATATTTGGCTACGGAAAGTCCATTGTTATTAGAAGAAATCAATACAATATTATCTCAACAATCCAATTTTGAGGCGTATAAGCATTGGGAGTATCTATCTTATGGCTACGTAATGAAAATGCAGGATGAGCGATTCCCAGTCTATAAAGCCTTGCATCGTTATCAAAGAGATTATAAACGATTACTAAAAAAATTAGCAAAATATTACAACAATCATATAGCTTTGTGGCATCACCAAAAGCAAAGTCTACCTAAGTATATTTTAGAAGAGCAGTTTAGAGCAGCACCTAAAACCATTGACGATGCTTTAAATCGTATCCAATACAAGTTGGAAAATGCTAGGCAGTACTTTTTAAGCTTAACAATATCCTAAATACAAAGCAGTATATCAATTTATGAATATGTACCTCCAGTCATTTGTTACCTTCATTGTACCTTATGCCGCAATTACTGCAGTGATTTTGCTGGCATATACCTGTAATCGAAATGAAAAACTTAGGGAAGATGCCTACCCTGCAAAAGAAAGGAGGGTATTAAGTGAAGGTGCTGTATTTATTGTTGATAGGGCTGATGAGCTATTAGCACTGGCCGATAGCCTGACTCAATTTACCCAACTCCCTCATTTTTGGAAGGATACGATTCGGATCCAAAACCCTAAGGCCTATTTACAATATGAGATTTTTACCAAAAAGTATATGATACTCATTGATAAAGCAGAGGAAACTACGGCCAAACACGATAAAGTATTGGAGAGGAGTAGACATTTCCCCGTATCCAAACTTGAAGCATTCCCTATGCTCAAAGAGGTTCCTTATAATCCAGAGCTAATGATTGCAGATGTAGTACAAAAACGAAAAGAGAATGTTCTAAAACTCAAGTGGTACTATTCGGATATTTTATATGCCTATGGATATAAGGACTATTAACTACTCTCCACCTTCAAACAAATTAGTCCGCAGTTGGTATTTATTGGGATCTCTTAGCATTTTTTGCCGAGCACTCAATTCCACTAAATCTTCTTTTTTTAGAATGCCAAATTTGGCTTCAATGATGGCATCTAATTCTTGGAGAATAGAGGCTTGATCTTCCCAGAAATCTTTGGAAAGCGAAATGTCATCCAAGAGCTTATTTTTAAGGGCATGAAGTTCTTGATCAAAGCCGGTACTATTTTCAAAAGCTTGTTGTAAGGCATCTAAGGTGGCGATATGCATTCCTCTCCCCAACAAACTATAAGATTCCTCCTCACTCAGTGCCAATCGCCAATCGGGCTGGGCATACTCAATGCTATCGGTCTGATAAGCAATCAGAAAGGGGGCAATCAAGAGATCATCTTGCTCTTCGGCAGTAGCCTCAGCGAGTGTTGCCCAATAGGCAAAGTCACGATACAGCTGATACTGCCGCCCCGAATCAATCAAGTGTACCAAAAAACCAGGCAAGGCCTCATTGAGCCAGAAGAAATCTGGTAAACTATCTTTGGGTGCTAATTGCAACTTCTCATTGAGTTGAGTAATGAGTGCATTGCGCAAATTTGCTCCCCGGCTATAAAGCATTCGAAAGGCAGCGGTGGTTTGAAGGTCCTGCATCTCCTTTTGATACACTTTGATCTGGCTGCTCAACTCTGCTCCAAAGGTTTTGTTGAGGCGTTTATCAAGTACCATCTCCGTAAGTTTTTGATCCGACAAGCCATTGAATCGCACCGCACCGCCATAAATCCAGCCTTCTGTTCCATCTGGGCAGCGCACTTTGAGCCAAGGCTCTTCGTGCTCGATTCCTTGAATGCGCATCAAGGTGCTGTAGGTGGTTAGCTCGCCTAGATAGTCGAGGGTACTGCCTTGCGAGTAGCGGCGCAGCTCTGCTGCGCTGGGCTCGGGGGCTTGCCGTACAATCGCTTGTGCCGAGCTGATGGTCAGCAATAGACTTTTGCTGGAGCTTTGCATAAACTTAGGTGGAGCTTCTACCTTGCTGCTATCTAACTCTGATTTGGGAGGATCTACGTTTTTTACAGGACTTTGCTGACAGGCAAGGACTAGCCCTAATAAACTAATCGTGATGGAAAATAGAGGAATAAATTTATGTGTCTGCGAATAGAAAAAAATTGCTTTAAACATGAGATGCAGTTTGTGAAACAGGATTTATACAAAAAATCAATAAGTTGCCATTTAAACAAGGATTTTGTAGAATAAATTCTATTTTTGCCCTTAGTCGAGAGAGAATATCTCTTTACTCGAATTATCATTAACTACTCAACAGATTTTTATTAAACAATATACCGATGGCTTTACAATGTGGAATTGTGGGTTTGCCTAATGTGGGAAAATCTACGCTTTTTAATGCCTTGACACAGGCTGGAGCTCTTGCCGCCAATTATCCTTTTGCAACCAAAGATCCCAATGTGGGCATCATTACGGTGCCCGATACTCGCTTGAATCAGCTTGCCGAAATCGTGAACCCTCAAAAGGTCGTCTCAACTACGGTAGAAATTGTAGATATTGCGGGTTTGATTAAGGGAGCCAGTAAGGGAGAAGGTCTGGGCAATCAGTTTTTGGCAAATATTAGAGAGGTCAATGCGATTGTACATGTGGTGCGTTGCTTTGATGACGATAATGTGGTGCATGTAGATGGTAGTGTAGATCCCGTGCGAGATAAGCAAATTATTGATCTGGAGCTGCTTTTCAAAGATATGGAAGTTTTGGAGAAGAGGGTAGACCGCCTGCGTAAAATGGCCAAGAGCCAGGATAAGAGCATCATTCGCCAACTAGGGGTTGTAGAAGGCTTACTCAAACACATGGAAGCGGAATTGCCTGCCCGTAGCTTCGAAGGCTTGGAAACTGAGGATGACCACAAGTTTTTCAATGAGTTGCAACTCTTGACCGCCAAGCCAATTATTTACGTTTGTAATGTGGATGAGGCTTCTGTCTTGGAAGGTAATGAGCATTCGAAGCGTTTTCGAGAATTTGTAGCCAATGAAAATGCAGAAGTTATTTTGGTGTCTGCTGGAATTGAAGCAGATATCGCTGAGCTAGAAACGGAGGAAGAACGCATGGAGTTTTTGCAGGAAATGGGATTGGACGAGCCTGGGGTGAACCGTGTGATCCGAGCTTGCTATAATTTACTCAACCTCATCACCTATTTTACTGCGGGAGAAAAAGAAGTGAGAGCTTGGACGATTCAGCAAGGTACCAAAGCTCCACAGGCTGCAGGTGTCATTCATACTGATTTTGAAAAAGGCTTTATCAAGGCTCGTACTGTTGCTTTTGAAGAGTTTGTCAAACTCAAGGGCTGGAAAGGTGCTCAAGAAACGGGAGCTATGCGTCAGGAAGGCAAAGAATATGTGGTAAAGGATGGGGATTTGATGGAGTTTATGTTTAATAATTAGAACTCATTTAAAAAAAGCCCAAAATCAGTATATATCTGGTTTTGGGCTTTTTTTAAATGAGTTCTATGCGATAATTTACAGATCTTCAAAAATTTCATCACTATCTAGAGCTTTGTAGTCTTCTAAACTGACTTTTTTCAGCATCCTAACGTGCTTATGACCATGAACTTTAGTCATACGCCCTTGTTTTTTGTAACCTAAGTCCTGATAGAAGGAGACCGCATCAGCTATGGCTAAAAGGGATAGTTGCTTAATGCCTTGATGTACAGCCGCCCGCTCAAGTTGATCAATCAAAAATTGCCCTGCACCCTTATTTTGAGATGCTGTTTGGATGACAACTTGTTGAATTTCTGCTTTTTGAGGAGGGACCGTCTCT
>CAZOLU010000053.1:0-14294 GCA_964580485.1 uncultured Saprospiraceae bacterium
ATAGAGTCGGTACGCCAGAAGAGGTGGCGGTTTTGCTGCCCAAAGTTGATGTTGGTATTCAATCCAAACATCAGGTTTTCACTAAAACGATAGCGCAGGTTTACCGTAGTGCGCCCCGCACGTACAAAGTTGGGAAGGGTATCTACCCCACCTGCCGTATCTCGATCGGTGCCACGCATAAAAGATCGGTCTACATAAATATTACCCCCTGCCACCAAATCGAGCTTATTAAACTTTTGGCGGTGTGCAAATTGTAGATTGCTTTCAAAGGGCTGGGTTTCATTGGTCCACCACTTATTATTAGGATCTTTGGGAGCCATAAAGTACTTGCCCGATAGACTTACTTTGGTAAAGGGCTGGGCCGTAGGATAGGCGGTACGGATATTGATAATCCCGTTCATCGCTGCAGAGCCATAGAGTGCTGAGGCCGCACCTTTGAGTACCTCCATCTGTGCAATATTTTCGGTAGGTAAATCTCTCCACTGCGGCAAACCTGCATCGGCCTGCAAAACTGGTAAGTCATCCATCATCAAGAGTACACGACTACCCGTACCTTGTGCATAACCAGCCCCTCCTCTAATATCTACCTGGTCATCCAACATCGATACGCCTGGAATTTTATCCAAGACCTCATTGGCGGCAACGGCGTTGGTATTGTCAATAAGGCTTGGGCGTACTACATCTAAAGAAACGGTTACTTCCCCCAAGGGCTTTTCAAACTTAGAACTGGTGACGGTAGCTGTGCCCAAGATAGTTTCGCTTTCTTTTAGGGCAACATTGAGGACGAGTTCTTCTCCTGCTTTGAGTTCTATTTCTTTTTGAAGAGGTTCATAACTAACAAAACTGAAGCTAATTGTATACTTCCCAGGCTCTACTAGTATTTTATAGTTCCCATCTAAATCGCTAGAACCTCCAGTTGTGCCAACCTTAATATGGGCTCCAATCAAGGGCATATCAGTTGCTGCATCGCTAATAAGGCCTTTGATGCTAGCTTTTTGTCCAAAAATGCTGCTACTAAATAGAATACCTAACGTGAATAGTACGAATCGGATGTTCATAAGCTGCTTCTTTTTGTAATACTCCATTCCAGTTCTTATGAAAAATGAGTAGGAATTTGATATTATTTTGCGTGATTCTAAAAATTCTACCTTCCTAATTACAGCGTCCGAGAAGTTTTTTAATGTAACTTTTATGGAGTAGCCCTGAAAGGGCGACATTCAGTTGCGAGGCGGTGAAGCCCCTCGCACAGCATTATGTAATAACTTCCAGAACAATGTACTAAAGGTAGTGTAAAAATACAGTTTTCTACTTAATAGTCTGTGAAGTTTTATTGAAAAACTCAAAAACTTAGGAATACTTAAAATTGAAAGTAAATAAAGGGATGCACATCTGTACCCGCAATTTGGATGGTCAACCAAATATAAAAAGCTAGTGCAATTCCCTGTATAGGCCAAGGTGAAAGGCTAAATTGTTGTTCCAACCATTTTTCAAAACGTGGAGGGAAGAAGTGAATCAGATAGCCAATCCCCAACAAAATAAAGACCTTGTAATAGCCTGTAATGACAGTGAGCAGCATTTCTGGCTCAAAATTATAGGCGATTTGCCAAATCACAGCATTGGCATCTTGGAAGCTTGGCGCTCGGAAATAAATCCAGCAAAAGGCTACAAAGTGGAAGGTCCAAACCCAGGCTAAAAGCTGCATGAAGATATTGCCTTTCCAGCCTTTGGTAATGGGTTTGAGCATGCGCTCGATGGCTAAAGCCCCTCCATGCAAGGCTCCCCAAACCACAAATCGCCAGCTAGCTCCATGCCAAAGCCCTCCTAGCAACATCGTTACCGCAAGGTTGAGGTAGGTAAAAACCTGTTGTTGGGCTTTCTTTCCTCCTAAAATGGCGTAAAGCAACATACTCGTTGCCAGCACTCCGTATATAATTAACAAAATATAAGAAGACCACAACATATAGAATAAGGCCGCAAAAACCAGTATAAAAAATATGGAGCCAAAACTTCCCTTTCTATTTCCCCCTAAAGAGATGTACAAATAATCTCGCAACCAACTTGAGAGGGAAATATGCCAGCGTCGCCAAAACTCTGTAATACTCAAGGATTGATAGGGGGCATTAAAGTTGGGGGGTAAGCGAAAACCCATGAGTAATGCTAGCCCAATGGCCATATCAGAATACCCTGAAAAATCACAGTAAATCTGAATAGTATAACCGTATACTGCTAGTAGGTTTTCAGCACCAGAGTATTGCAAGGGGTTGTCAAAAACACGATCAACAAAGTTGACGCTGATATAGTCAGAGATGATGGCTTTTTTGAATAGTCCCCCAATAATCAGCCAAAAGGCATAGCCCAACTCCTTCCGACTAAGCTCTAGCTTTTTTCTGATTTGAGGCAGAAAGTCTTTGGCGCGTACAATAGGTCCAGCGACCAACTGAGGAAAAAAGGATACAAAAAAGGCAAACTCGAGTATATTGGTAGAGGGTTTTAAATCTCCCCGATATACATCAATCGAGTAACTCATGGTTTGAAAGGTAAAAAAGGAAATTCCTACGGGCAACATCAAATCTAAAACAGGGATTTCTGTTCCCGTTAGTTGATTGAGGGTAACGGCCATCAGACCCGAGTATTTGTAAAATGCCAGCATCCCCAAATTCCCTAGCATACTCAAGATCAGATAGAAACTACGCCTGAGCCTTTGCCCCTCATTACACCTAGCCATTGCTAATCCCAGAAAATAATCCCAAACCGTTGAAAAAATCAGAAGCAGAAAATATAACCCACTACTTTTGTAATAAAAAAACAGCGAAAAGATTAAGACATAGAGTACCCGAAATCGGAGATGTTGTTTGCTTAGAATATAAATCCCATAAAACGCCGTAAACAGTACAAGAAACAGACCTGTATTAAAGATCAAGGGGGCATCCTTGTCGTAACTGAGGTGGGTTGAAAGATATTCTAAAATCTGTTCCATATCGTTATGTTCTGCAAATGAGTTTCAATTCCTAATACTTTAGGATAAGCTGCTGTAACTGTGCTAGGGTTTAAAGTAAGGATCAAAATATTTCATGATGGCTTTGTAGAGCAATTGGCCTTGCAAGGTATAACCATCGGCAGTGTAGTGAATGCGATCCTTACTGGCTAGTTTAGCATTGACCCATTTGTTGATAGAGCCATAGCCTCCCATCACTTCATAAAAATCCCAAACAGCTAGACCTGAGCGTGTCTTTGATAAATCGTGCATCATCTCTGCTAGGTACTGCCCATTTTTGGTACGATAGCGCCCCTGAATATAAATATCTGGGGGGGTAACTAATAATACCGCCTTACAATCGGTATATTTTTCGATAGCATCTAAGAGTTTTTCCACCTGTGGGCGAACATAATTTACATTCATGTTGCTGTTGGCGGCTTCATTAGTACCTAAGGAAATGATGATGAGGTCTGGTGCTAGGGCACTAACTTGTGGAATGAAATCTTTGGAGCGATTATAGGCCAAGTAGGCAGCGCCATTTACTCCAATGCTACTGTAAAGAATGCCTCTTTTTTTGCTGTTTTCCAAAAGGAGTCCTTGTAGGGTAAATTGACGTTGATGGCTATTGGAACGCTTCCCTTTCACCTTGAGGGAGGTCTGAGGCTGGTCAAGCATAAAGCAAGTACCTGCCTTAAAACTTTGTTGTTTGCTATGGAGAGGCCCTATGGCACCTGTACTTTGAAGTTGGAGATCAAAGGCATCTTGGCCATTAGAACCAAAAAAAGTGACTTTATCAAAGTAATCCGCCTCGTTTTTGAGTTGGAGGGTCATCTCAAAATTGGGATTATAGGTCCGCAGGCTATAACCACAAAGCCCAACAGGAACTTCATGGTCCCGATCTATATTGCGTTCGCAAACCCATTGGATATCTGAACTAGATTGAATATCTCGGGGCGCATTGGTTTTAGCCAATTGATAGGGAAAGACCAAGCCTCGCCCTGCATTGCCAAATTTGTGCTGAAACAATCGCCTAAGCTCTCCTGTGATATAGCCTGCCTGTAGGTGAGAGTCGCCAATATGTAAAATATGTAGACGCTCTTTCTGCCCATTTTGAAGAGCTTGAAGTTGTTGCCAAAAAGGCTTTAGCTGCTCAGGGTAGTGAATGTAATTGGCTTGCTGGTTGATAAAGTCAGGAACTTCCATAAAGTCGATGCCTTGAGTTTGGGGCGACCATTGCTCTTCAGCAATAGGTTGCATAGCTGCTGTGACCAAAGCTAGACTTAGCCCTATAAGCAGGCTTATTTTTATTGTGCTATTCATTGTTGATACGATTTCACTTCTAAAAAGGCTTTTCCCATAAAGGTTTGGGGGTCGCCTGCTCGTACATTATCTCCAGTAGCTTCTTGATAGCCATCCAATAGGAAGTTGAGGAGCCCATAGGCTATCAGTGCTCCCCCACGATGATTAAAATGTACATAATCTGTGGCGACCAAGGGAGGGTCTTGATCTGCCCAGTCGAGCATAGTTCCTTCTCCTCCCATGGCTTCAAAAACGTCAAAAAAGGGATTTTGCGTCTTTACAGCTACCTTTTTTTGTGATTGAATCAAGCCATAAACCGCAGGGTTGGTCTGTTTTTTACCCTCAATTTTATCTACTCGGTCGGTGGAACCAATGATTAAGACTGGAACACCCTCCATATTGCGTTGGAAATTCCGAACACCTGCCATTAAAACTGGTTCGTAGTAGCTATAATCTCTGGTTTTGTGCAAAACATTTGCCCCATAATGCAGAATCACTAAGTCGCAGCCCAAATAATCATAGAATTGTTGCATGATTTTGGAATTGATGCGCCCGAGATGCGAACCACTGTCATTGCGTTTGGCAAAATTATCTACCAAAACCCCTGTTTCTGATTCAAAACTCAGCCCAAAAATAGGGAAGGGGTTGGGAAAGTCAAAAGCTAGATCAATTCGACTGGCTCCATTTTCGGTTAGTGTAAGGCGATTGACCTGCTGCTCTGGGCGCAATAGGTAGCTTGCGGTATCCTTCTTGTTGATAGTGCTGTAAAGGGTTGGAACTTCTAGGCTGGGATCTTGGGGTTGCCCATAAAAGAGATAAACCTGATTAAAATAGTTCATTGTGGGGTAGTTGCCCCAAGCAGGGCGGAAGGTCAGGCGGTGCGACTGGTCTATACTTCGCCCCACAGCAGTACTATAATCTCCTGAAATACCAAATTGAAACTTAGTGCTAGGGTTTTTTCTAAAATAATTGACCATCTCCCAGTTCTCTGTAAAAACATGGCGGAGTGTACGCCGTAGCACCGTGCCATGAGGAGCAATAGACACATAGCCTACCCCTCGCCCACCAAAGAGCTTTTGCAGACTGTCACGAAGTTCCCCTACAATGAGATCACCTTCTGTGGTAGAATCGCCAAAATAGGCAATTCGAATGCGCTTGCGCTTGCCCTGTCGAAGCTCTTTGAGTTTTTGGAAAAACGCAGCAAGGTGTTCCAATCCCGTGTAGTTTTCAAAATCCTTAATGTACAAGGTATCTTCTCCAACTACCACAAAATCACCTTCCAAGATCAAACTATCGGCATTGATCAGGGTATCTACGGCTACTAGGAGACTAGAGTCAATACCTTCTAATGCCATACTGGTATCTAGCTCTAAGTTGGAGTTGCTGCTGGAATCATTGTAGGGTGTCCAGAAATGAGAGGGTTCAAACTGCTGTAAAAATGGAAGTTGAGGGTGCAGCCCTTCGTACAAGAAGATTAGGCCCAAAGCCATTGTTAATACCAAAAATGCCTGATAAAACTTCACGGGTTCATCTTTTGATGTTAAAGATTTGCAAATTTAGTGAAAATTAAAGGGAAAGGCTGTATATTATATTCTCAAATCACTTGATCGGTCTGTTTTAAGATAAAAAATCTATTTTCATGAGAATATTACTATTAGTTTGCTGCCTGTTTTTTATAGGAATGCATAGCAGTTTTGCACAAAATAATGGAGGGACAAGACTTCGTCCTACACTTAATCCTCAGGTCTTAAAAGAAAGTCCTAAGAGTACTGCTAAACTCAAATACAACCCCAATCTTAGTGAAGCACCAAGACAGGGCGAACGCAAGAAATCGGAACGACAAAAAGAAGTCATGACCAGTAATGCTGCGAATGGGGATGGTCGTATTTCAGCAGCAGAAGAACAAGTATTAAAAACCTATAAGTAAGCCTACTAGCTATGAGATTTTTAATATTAACCTGTTTGTTGTGCTGTATGAGCAGTCTTGGACTCATGGCGCAGGAATCTATTTATAGAGGAGATGACATTGGCACAAGTCGCAAAGCCGACAAGGATGCGATCAAAGCTATCCGCAAAGAGCGTGAAGCCAAAAAGCAAGCTGCAGAGCGTCAACGTTTGGAAACTGCTCAGGCAGATGCCAGCAAACGATCAGAGGGTGATGGTCGGCAGTCGCCCAAAGAATTACAGATTATAGAAACTTACGAACGAAAATTGAATGATGCTCCTGATCGCTAGTCCTATGAGCTAGTATTGGAAGTTATTTAAAACTGAACCCATGCGAATATTACTACTTTTATTATTTTTAATGGTAGCCGGAGAGGGGCTTTATGCTCAGAACCAACCTGTCAATCGCTCAACCCGAGGCAGTAGCCTCAAGTCGAGCAAAAGCAACAGCAGCCTACGCAACCAATTGCCTCCTACCACAACCAATCAATCGCTCAAAGAGGGTACTTTGACTAGCCCCGCCGAAGCGTATAATGCCGAACAGCAGTTGGAGGCAGTGCGTTCTCGTACGGATGGTCGCCCATCTCCCGTAGAGCAGCGCATTATTACTCGCATCATGCGTGAGCGCAAAATGGCTCCAGAGAAGTAAGCTGGACTAAAGCTGTGCTTGAATAAATTGCTGCATTTGCGCCAATACCTCGGCTCTTGCTTGGAGGTGCGGGCTGTGCCCGCAATGCGCAGGCATCCAAGCACGCTTGCTTTTAGCAAGTGGCATGGCTCCTAGTATTTGCGCTACATGCGACGCCGTAGCATATTCATCCTCTTCACCCTGAATAATCAAGGATGGGCAACGAATCCCTGCTAGATGTTCCTGAATGTTCCAATCTCGGAAATCGGGGCGCAACCAAGTATCTGCCCAAGCACTCAGCAAGTCTTCGGTTTTATCGCCATGGTATTTGCGCAACTTTTCTATAATAACAGGTAGCTTAGGATTTGCCTTAAAGGCTTGAATACCTTCTATAGTGACATCTTCTACCAAAATATGTGCAGCCTCCGTAATCAGCGCATGGGTGGGATGATGCCCTGCATATACTAAAGCTATGGAACCTCCATCACTATGCCCAATGAGTATCGGATTTTCAATCTGAAGTTGCTGGAGTAGTGCTGGGAGATATTCTAAAGCCTCTCGTTCCAGGTAGTCCTTGGGTCGGGGCAGATCTAGAGGATCTGATTGTCCATATCCTTGCCGTTCGTAAACTATTGCATCAAGCCCTGTGGCCTGTACCAACTGTTCTGGAAAGCCTTTCCACAAATCGATAGAGCCCAAACCTTCATGCAAAAAGACCATCTTAGTTGCGGAGTCCTTTGCTGCTTCAGTTTGGATATGTTGTACCCGAAGTTGCTTCCCTAAAACTTCTACAAATTGATAGTCAATTACTAGTTGTTCTTCCTTATTTTCCTGCATTGATAATCGTTTGTATAGAATTACCCCGTAAAAATGGACGTTGTTCTCCAGTTGCTCCAGAGTAGATCTTGGTGTTGGGCATTAGGTTTTTCAAGCGACGTATAGCAGCTTTATTCAAATTACCTTCTTCTTGCCAAATAAGTACCTTTAGGTTTTTTAGCATTAGAATTTCATTGGGAATTTGAGATCTTCCCGTAAAGGAGATGTCCAAGACCTCTAGACTCTGCATTTTGGATAAAATTCTGAAGGTATGATTCATATTCAGCCGATAACAACCATTTAAACTCAACACCTTCAACTTTTTGAGATACAGTAGGGTGGCTGGAAGGTGACTAATAGGTAGTTTTTCTAATAATAGACGTTCTAAGTTGGGGAGTCTACAAACTGTGGAGGGGATTTGCTGAAAATTATTTTTACCCTTAGCCATAGACCTATGCATATTACTGATATCCAAGGTTTTCAGTCGACTGAGCTTTGATAAACTATTGGGTAGAGTGCTCAGTCGGTTGTCACGTAAAGTGAGTTCCTCTAAATTATGTAAGTTGCCAATGTAAAATGGAAGCCTTTCTATGATATTGGAGGTGAGGTCAAGGCGACGCAGCTTTCTGCAAAATTGCAATTGAGGGTGGATACTGCGGATATCATTATAAGAAAGTTGCAAGTCTTCCAAGTTTTTGAGAATGGCAATTTCTGGTGGAATCACTACCAAATCTCTTTCTGAAAGGTTGAGGTACTTGACTTTTAGAGCTTTTTGGCGTTGGATAGGAATCCCCAATTGGTTTAGAAACCGGATTCTTGCTAGTTTTTCTTTGCGAATATCTAACAAAAGTGCAGGAACTTCTGCTTGTGGCACTCCATAAGGGTAGTGAAATTCTTCATAAGCAGCTACCTGTTGCAGCATCGTATCTACATAGTTGGGAAATTGATACTTTTTGTAAACTCGTTGATCTGCATCTAGTGGAATTCCCCTCCAAATTGGATCTTTGGGGTATTGAAAACTGAGGGGTTCCGGGCTTTGCTCTTCTTGGGGTAGGGATGTCTGGGGTTGGCAGGCTTGGGCCAAAGCAAGCACGGCAAAAAGAAGCCCGCCAAGGCGGGCCATCTCGTAAATCTTACAATAGTATTTAAACCCAAGCCCCATTTAATCAATTTTCCAGTTGCTGTATAAATTTTGAAGGCTAGTATTAGTCTCGGCAGCAATGACGCTTTTTAAGCTATTGTTGATCTGCTCATAGAGCGGTTTTTCAAAATAGGCTTTGCGCATTTTCTTGAGGGCATTCGCTGCTCCGTAGCGGTGCCAAGGATTATTTTTCTGATTGCTAGCCAGCTCCTCGAGATAGTCGACTTTGCTAGATACAAAATCTTTATCCTTGCAATTGCTTAGCAGCTCCCCATACTCCATCAAAAAGGTAATGGCGCTGTAGTTTTTGGTGTTTTTCCAGTTGCTTTCAAAAAATCCAGCCAGCTCCTTATCGCCTGATGCACTGTACATTTCTGCAATCGCCATCAAGAGGGTTGGGTTATTGGTATTTTCCTGAGCTTTAGCAATTTTCAAAGCTTCTTTTTTATCCACTCGTTCAATTGCTTTGAGTGCTGCATACATCACCCGATAGGCTTGGTCTTGCTCAAAGGCTTCTTGGAATAAAGGAAGGTACTTTTTATCTTCTAAGCTTCCCAGCTTTTCAATAGCCGTAGCGCGCACATCCGAGTGAGGATCTTGTCGAGCCATTTTTACCATTTTATCCAATACATTTTTGTTGGCTTCTTCCAAATCAATGCCTTCGGTGGCTACAGAACGCAGAACCCAGAAGGGATCGGCTAAAGCCGTTTCAAAAACAGCAACCACATTTTTGTTGTCGGCTTGGCGGTATTTCAATTCACGCAAAGCATCATAGCGATCTTGAAAACGCATACTTTTGTAATATTGCTGTACCCATTCCTCCACACTTTGCTCTTCTTTCCTTTCACAAAGCAGCATCCGTTCAGTGTCTACTGAAATCCAAAGAGGTTTGCTATCCGTTTTAAATGTAAATTCTTGCTTTTGATCTTTAAGTACTACGGAATAGGTTTGGGGGATATTCCCTCCGGCTTCGGTGTAGATAGCGATGTTGAAAGGTAGGGTAAAGACGGTACTTTTGGTATAATCCTGCACTTGCTCTACCGTAACCGTTACTTCTTTTTTCTCAGGGTCATAGCTGCGTTTAAGCTCCAATTGAGGATGTCCCGCTTTGAAGAACCATTGATTGAAAAACCAATTGAGATCTTCTCCTGATACCTTTTCAAAAGCAAGGCGAAGGTGATGCGCCTCTGCTGCATTGTATTTATTTTCTTCTAAATACACCCGCAGGCTTTCAAAGAAGGCCTCATCGCCTACGTATTTGCGCAACATGTGTAAGATGCGTCCACCCTTGTTGTAGCTGTGGGCATCAAACATATCCTCTTTATCCTTGTACCCAAAATAAATCAGGGGGTGTGCATCTTTGCGAATAGTAGCTTGATTGAGGTAGCCCTGAATTTCATTCATCGCAATATAATCAGCTGCATCACGCCCATCCTTATGTTCTGCCCAAAGGTATTCGCTATAATTGGCAAAAGCTTCGTTCAGGGGTAGGTTGGCCCAACTTTCACAAGTTACCAAATCTCCAAACCAATGGTGCATCATCTCATGAGCTACAATCGCTTCGTTGATGTCTACGTCGATAAGTGACCGGGTATCATTTTGCATAAACTCTCCAAAAATGACAGCAGTGGTATTTTCCATTGCTCCAGATACATAATCTCTAACCACCACTTGAGAATATTTTTGCCAAGGGTATTTTACGCCAAGTCGTTCAGAAAAGAACGTCAGCATTTCACCTGTGTAAGGGAAAATAGCTTTAGCATCCTTCTCAAACTCTGGCTCTACATAATATTCCAAAAGCATTCCGTTCCATTCCTCTTGTACTACCGCAAATTCTCCTACGGTCATCATAAAGAGGTAGGGGGCATGTGGTTGATCCATCACCCAATAATCGGTACGGGTACCATCATTATTCTTTACAGAGGATTTTAAAATTCCATTGGAAAGTGTTTTGAAGCGATCCTGAACCGTCATGCGAAGCTCCTGTGTAGTTCTTTCATTAGGGCGATCAATAGTAGGAAACCAGCAGGAACTAGATTCTGTTTCTCCTTGTGTCCAAATTTGCTGAGGTTTGTCAGGCTCCTCATTTTTGGGGTTGATGAAGTAAAGCCCCTTGTCAGAGGTAATCGCTGCACTACCTCCTACGGGCAAATCCTCTGGCTTGGCAGTGTATTCAATGTAGATGTCATATTTCTCATCACGAGTATATATCCGATCTAATTTGATGTAAAGGTCCTTATTGTTGTTATAAACATAATCCAAATTTCGGAGTTGTTTCCCTTGCTTCAAAGCTACTTTGTGTAGATCAAAACCTTTGGCATCTAGACGAAGGCTATCGGTGGGATAAAAAAGTGGTTGGAGGGTTAAGGTGGCTTTCCCTAGCAGATGCTGCTTTTCCCAATCAAAACGAACATCAAGTGCGGTATGCAAAAGGTCATTTCTTCGAGTATAACTAGGATTGTAGGGGCTGCGCTCAAAATCAGCTCTATTGGCGACTACTTCAACAGGATCTAACTCCCGTTCTTCCATAACCACAGTTGTAATTTTTGAGCTGTTTTTACAAGCCAATAAGAAACTCAGCGCCAAGAAAAGCGTACTAATCGTTCTCAGATTCATAGTATTAGAATAATTTTTTAATGAGATTGGAGTTCGGTAACATGGAATTTTGGAGATAGTAGATATAATGTTAGTAGAAAAGCAATAGAAAAGCAAAGTTATTCGACTAAAACCCTGTTTTCAGCTCTAAAAATAATAAAATTATTGCGTTGAATATAATAATTTGGCATATCTACAGATCAGAATTAGAGCAGAGCCTAATAAAGGTAGTCTTCTTGCCAGCTGAAATAGTTTTGGTAAATTTGTGCTTTCTCCTGATCCAAATAACTTAAAAAGGCAGTAGCCACAGGGGAAAGCATCTTTTGTTTTCGCCAAACCAACTGCCAATCGGATTGTAATGGCAGATCCTTCACTTGAATGATTTTTAGCTGCTCTAAAGCCAATTCGTTTTTTAAACTGACCAAAGCAACAATAGAGAAGCCCAAGCCAGCTAGCAGGGCCTGTTTAACAGCTTCATTAGATCTGAGCTGACTCCGTAGCATAGGGTGGGCCTGCTTTTCATCAAAGTACTTTTGCATTTGAAAACGCGTGCCTGAGCCCTCCTCCCGATAGATTAGCGGTAACTCATTCCACCAGCGTTGCGATGTTTTTTTCTGTTGGGCAAAGGGGTGCTTTGTGGCTCCTGCCAAAACTAAATAATTGGGCATGAGTACCCTCGACTCTAGTCGTAATTGCTCTGGAGGAAGGGTTAAAAATGCAAAATCCACCTGATTTTTTTCAAGTGCCTTAATCACCTCTTTTTTATTGGTGACATCCAACTCTAATACCACATCAGGATGGGCATCCAGAAAATCACGAAGGAAATAGGGCAGGACATACTTGCCTGTGGAAACTGCCGCAATTCGTAAACGGCCTTGCAGTAGACCTTTGAATGCTCGCCTGCGAGCATTGATGCGGTCTACATCTTCCAAAATACGACAAGCAATTTGGTAAATCTCCGCACCAAAATCGGTAATGTAGAGTTGCCGACCAATGATTTCTGTTAGGGGTATCTCAAATTGTTGTTGGAGGTTTTTGAGCTGAATAGAGACCGCAGGCTGAGTCATGTTTAACTGCTCTGCTGCTTTCGTAACACTTTTGTTTTCAACGACTTTTGCAAATACCTGAAGTTGATGAAGACTATAGTTCATAATTTTTTTTAATGTTAGGGATAACAAATATAAATAAAAATTTATAATTATTCCTTCTACTTTTGCGCCACACCAAAACCAAATGCTTTTTATGCGTTTATCAAATGCTTCTCAGAATCGTCTTCAAGATCCAAAATGTATAGATTTGATTTTAGAGCTAATGCAGCCTCAACACAAGGTTGAAATGGAAGCAACAAAGCTATTTATTTGTTGCCCAATGGCACATGTCGAGCCTATCATCTCCAAGCATTTTACAGGAGAACATTACTTTCTGAGTGCTTTGGGAGGCATTTTTGATAAACAGGATGCGGATTATTTGAACTATGTTGATCAGTTGATTACAGCGCAGGGAATTGAAGATATTTATCTGCTTCAAAACCTATCCTGTCCTTTTCTCAAATCAGCTTTGGGGCAAAACGTTAAAGCTAAAACCGAAGTAGAGCAAAGCCTGCGAGAATTGTACTTGCAGCATCAGGAGCTTTTTCTACCTCAACAAGCATTTGCCGATAAGTGTCAGACTTTAGCTCAACTTAACCTTTACCATCAAATTCAAGGTCTTAATTCCTTTTTATTAGAATATCATCCCATGAAGTATCATCGCTTTACTTTGCATGCTTATGCTTATCAACCCAGCGATAGATCTTTGGGGAAAATTAGTTTTTAGAACTTAATTTCTTTACCAAAAAAGTAATGATCTCATGAATTTTGAACTGCTGAGCAATAATTTGACGAGCCCGGCTTTGCTCTTTTTTGCTCTAGGTATTTTCGCTGTACAAGTAAAAAGTGATTTAAAAATACCTGAAAATTCGGCCAAATTTATCTCCTTGTATTTACTCTTTGCTATTGGTTTTAAAGGTGGTCAAGAATTGGCGCATAGCCCCTTTTCGATGAGTATCTTTGGGGCTTTAGGCTTTGGGGTGTTACTGTCACTTGTGGTGCCACTCTACACTTTTTTCATTCTCAAACAAAAACTAAGTGTTGAAAATTCTGCTGCAATTGCAGCTTCCTATGGTTCGGTGAGTGCGGTTACTTTTGTAGCGGCAGCTTCTTTTCTGGAGATGCAGGGGATGAAAATGAATGGGCACATGGTTGCGGTTATGGCACTAATGGAAGCACCTTCAATCATTATTGGGATGTTGCTACTTGCTTGGTTTAATCGGGGGAAAAATCAGGTAAAGATGGGAACAATGCTGCATCATGCCCTAACCAATGGCAGTGTGCTGCTGATTTTGGGGAGCTTACTCATTGGGTGGCTTGCTAGTGAGCAGCAGGCAGAAGGCATCAAGCCTTTTACAACCGATATTTTCAAAGGCTTTTTGGCTATATTTCTCTTGGATATGGGGATTGTAAGTGGTCGGCAGTTGATGACTTTTATTAAAAAAGGACGCTTTACCCTAATTTTTGCCATCCTGATTCCTCTGATTAACGGATCGCTGGTCGCCTTAGCAAGCAGCTGGGTGACAGAGAGTGTGGCAGATCGATTTATTTTTTCAATTTTAGCGGCGAGTGCTTCCTATATCGCTGTGCCTGCTGCTATGAAATTAGCTGCTCCCAAGGCGAATCCAGGACTTTATGTGCCTATGGCTTTGGCGGTTACCTTCCCCTTTAATATTACTTTGGGAATGCCGATTTATATGAGTATTATCAACTGGACAAGCACCGTGCAAGAGTTTGCAACTCTATGATTTTTATTAGTATAGAACCAATCCTACATAAGATTTTATTAAGAGCATGTTTAAATTT
>CAZOLU010000054.1:0-8517 GCA_964580485.1 uncultured Saprospiraceae bacterium
GCTCCAAGAATAATAATGCCAATACCAATAATCCAAGTAGAGGGCGTTCTAATAATAATAATAATTTGAACAACACCCGTCAAAACAATTCCAACAACAACCGAAGCTACAATAGCCATAATCGGAATAACAATTTGAATAATTCCAGAAATAACAACCGAAGTTATAATAATAACAACCGTAGTTATAATAATAGTAGAAACAACAATCGATCTTTTAATAACAGTTCTCGTTCTAGAAGCAATAGCTCCTTCAACAACAGTTCAAGATCCACTACTCCTAGTAAATCTCCTAGTAAATCTCCTAGCAGAAGCCGAGGAGGAGGACGCTAGGTAATGCTCCAATCTAATGTTATTGGAATAAAGATCTACAGCAAAACATGGGTCGTCTCTTATCTTGAGCCCATATAGAGCAACTAATATCGCATTTGCTTGCTAGACTATACCATGGGTATCCCTTTGGGGTTAGATGTTAGACTTAATACCGCGTCCAGAAAGTTATTATGTAATGATGTGCGAGGGGCTTTACCACCTCGCAGCTTGGTTTTTTGCTTATGTTTATGATGCATTGCATCATGCCAGCTCGCCTTCAGGGCTACTCCAGCTAATTAAAAAACTTAGCGGACGCTGTACCTAGAGAACTAAAGACAAGACCTATATCATCTAGTCTTTAGGTCTCTAAGTCTAGTGTCTATCCCCAAAGGTATACCCATGGTATCATTTCTACTACTCAGTTGATTTAAAGCTACTTAAACTACAACCACTTTGATAAAATTAAGGGATAACTCAGGTTTCTTATTACTTGATAATCCAACCTATTCTCTTTTCAAAAGATTCAGCTATGTTACGTTATTGCTTTAGTTTGTTTATGCTCCTACTCCTTGTACCATACAGCAAAGCGCAGGTGAGTAGCGACGCACTACTTTTTTCCGAACGCATTCATCCTACAACGGCTCGTGCAGCAGCAGTTGGAGGTGCTTTAGGTGCTTTAGGTGGTGATATGACGACTCTCAACCATAATCCAGCAGGTCTTGGTATTTATCGTGGTTCTGAGTTTGTCATCACTCCAGGTATGCAATTTACCAATATCCGTAGCAGTTTTGTCAGTGATTCTAGCCGTCCACAAAGCGTCAATAATCGGGTTAGCTTCAACTTTGGGGGCTTGGGCTTGGTTTTGGCACAAGAACTGACTGGCGACTGGAAATTTGTTAATTTTGGGGTGAGTTATAGTCGCATTGCCTCTTTCAACCGAACTCATGGCTTCAATGGTAGTTCTACAGGCTCTCGAGTTATCAACTTTACTCAAGAGGCCAATGCTTCAAATGCCCTCCCTGACAATCTGGATCCCTTGGAAGAACAACTGGCTTGGGATGCCTATTTTATTGATAATCCAGGAGGCGGAACGGATTATGTAGGGTCGGTTGTAGATTCTAACCTCAGCATCATTCAAAAGAGTCAATTGGTCCGTCAAAGCGGAGGAGTTAATGAGCTGGCAATTAGTATGGCAGGCAATTACCTCAACAAACTCTATATTGGAGGGACCGTAGGCATTGGATTTCTGCGCTTTAGAGATCTTCGGCAATATCAGGAAATTGAACCTACCGACAATATGTCTTTCAAAAGTATGAACTTTAATGAAGACCGAGAAGTCAAAGGGGTTGGGGTTAATTTTAAATTTGGTTTGATTTACCGAGCCTCTAAAAAACTTCGATTGGGTTTGAATATCCACAGTCCTACCATTTATAGCCTGACGGAAACCCTCAACAATAGTATTAGTGGTGCTGTGGTCTGGAACGATAGCCTTCGCAGTATTGCCAACGACAACCCCTTACTCTCCCCTACTGCCGAATATCAACACAATATGCTTACGCCTTGGCAGTTTTCTGCAAGTATCGGACATCTTTTGGGAGATAAAACAAGCAAGGTAAAAGGCTATATAGGGCTAGATGCTGATTATTTGAATTATGGACGCTCTAGTTTTGCCCTAAAGGCTTTAGATCTGAATGCTACCCCAGCCGATCAATTCTATATTGATAATGTGAATCAGGCTATTCGTGCAAATTATCGAGGTGTTGCCCGTGTGCGATTTGGGGCTGAGCTAGCCTTGAGCAGCCTGCGGCTGCGGGCCGGCTATCGTTTTCAAAGCTCTCCTTATACTAGCGCAGTACAAGGAGTTAGCGATTTGCGCCATGATATTAGTGGAGGAATTGGTATTCGTCAAAAGTATTTTTTCTTTGATCTGAGCTATGTGAATACTTTGCTCGATTTTGAATATGCTCCTTATTTTGCTACTTCTGAAAATAATAATCCCCGTACAGTTAATGAGTTGGGGATGGGATTGTTTTTGCTGACCTTTGGGTTGAGGTTTTAGCAAAGATAGCCGCAGGCGGCTTTTAGCGTAGGGAGTCTTTCCCAGGGATGCTCCAAAGGAGTCCTTGAGACCTTTGGCATAGGCTCCCGAAGCAAAAGCCACGCAAGCTGTAGCCTTTAGGCTTCAGATCACTGTTAATCGAGCGACGCCTAAAGGCTACGGCTTGCGTAGGTTAGCTTTTATGAAGCCTAAAGGCTTCATAAAAGCTAAGAAACCGGCTAAACAGATCCGGCGGCCAAGCCACCTGCGGCTAAATACATTCCAGCAAAAAGGCTAGCTTATTTAGCTGGTAAAATCTTGCCTTCACAAGTACCAAAGCCAATCCGAACTCCATCCTTGGTAATTCCATGCCCACGCATAATTACATTATCCCCATCTAAAATAAACTTACGCTCCGAGCCATCTGGCATAGGCACGGGCTTAGTTCCTCGCCAAGAGATTTCCAACATCGAACCATAACTGGTTTCATCTTTTCCAGAGATGGTACCCGAAGCACAAACATCCCCCACATTAACATTACAACCACTAATAGTATGGTGAGCCAACTGCTGTACCATTGTCCAGTACATATATTTAAAGTTGGAACGACAAACCACCTTTTCCTCTGAATTTTCAGGCTGAATGGCTACTTCCAAATTTAAGTCATAGTTGCGAGCCCCCTCATATTTCAAATAAGGTAAAACCTCAGGATCTTGCTCAGGACTTTCCACCCGCAAACCTTCCAGAGCTTCCAAGGTAACCACCCAAGGAGATACCGTAGAGGCAAAGTTTTTGGCTAAGAAAGGCCCTAAAGGCACATACTCCCATTTTTGAATATCCCTTGCCGACCAGTCATTAAACAACTGCAACCCAAAGATATAATCCTCGGCCTCCGCAGTACTCACAGATTCCCCTAAATTGGTAGCTTTGCCAATCACAAAGGCCATTTCTAGCTCAAAATCAAGGAGTTTACAAGGGCCAAACACTGGTGGTTCTTCTGGGTTGGGGCGTTGCTGCCCTTTAGGGCGGTGAATGGGCGTACCAGACACCACAATAGAAGATGCACGGCCATGATAGCCTACGGGCAAATGCAACCAGTTGGGCAACAAGGCATTTTCTGGATCACGAAACATCGTTCCAACATTAGTAGCATGCTCCCGACTAGAATAAAAGTCGGTATAATCTCCTACTTTGACAGGCATCAAGAGCTCAACAGTCTTAACATCATGAAGGACTCCTGCATTATCCTTTTTTAGCTCCGCATTATTGGCATCAAATAATTCTGCAATCCGATCTCTTACTGCCAAGGTCTTTTTCTTCCCCAAAGCCATAAAATCGTTGATGTACATCTGTGCAAATACAGATTTATCCAGCCCTAAGGCTTCAAAACACCCTCTTTCTGCTAATGCTTGTAAATCAATCACCGTATCTCCTATAATGGTGGCCACACGAGGACTTTTATCTACCGTTTGGAAAACTCCAAAAGGAATATTTTGAATGGGAAAATCACTATCAGCAGCTACTTCAATCCAGGAACTGCGGCTTGGATCATTTGCTTGGTACATCTTATTCTGATTTTTATGATCAAATAAATAATTGACAACAGCAAAGTTAGTTAATATTGTTAAGAGTTCCTTGAAAAATCTACACCCTCTAAACAAAAGTTGCTTTCCAACTAAAGTCATTCACCTTAGCTAGGATAATGAACAAATTTGTTTTATATTTGAAAATTAACAGTCTTTGAGCAAAATGCTCGAACTCGCTAGATTATAAAGTTTGCATGAGTAATTCCAAAGCAAGACGAAAATACCGGAAACGATTTGAGGAGGTATTGGCAGAACTCAATTCCTCTCAGCGTGCTGCAGTTGACACAATAGATGGCCCCGTCTTGACTATTGCAGGACCAGGTACGGGCAAAACCCATATTTTGGCTGCTCGTATTGGGCAAATTCTAACACAAACCGATACCCAAGCACATAATGTATTGTGCCTAACCTATACCGATGCGGGGGTTTATGCGATGCGCCGTCGGCTTTTAGAGTTTATTGGACCAGAAGCACATCGGGTTCATATTTTCACCTTTCACTCTTTTTGCAATAAGGTCATTCAGGAAAACCTTGATGTCTTTGGTTATAATGAACTACAACTTGCTTCGGATTTAGAACGTATTGATGTGGTTCGTCAAATTATTGATAACCTAGAAGCAGACCATCCCTTAAAGGTAAATAATCGTCGTAATCCCTATCGGCATGAGGGGAAACTCTTGCATCTTTTCAGTAGAATGAAGACGGAGAGTTGGGATGCTAGCTTCATTAGCCAACAAATTGACGACTATATTGATTCCCTTCCTTCAAGAGAAGATTTTATCTACAAAAGGAATGGTAGAAATTATAAAAAAGGAGACCTAAATTACAACCGCTACAACAGCGAAGTTGAACGCATGGAAAAACTTCGGGCAGGAGCATTTCTCTTTGAAGAATATGAATACCTGATGCAGGAGTTGGGGCGCTACGACTATGAAGATATGATCCTTTGGGTACTTAGGGCTTTTCAAAACCCTGATAATGAGGGGATGCTTCGGCGTTATCAAGAGCAGTATCTTTATGTATTGGTGGATGAATTTCAGGATACCAATGGGGCGCAGAGTAAAATTTTGCAGAAGCTTATTGATTACTGGGAACAGCCCAACATCTTTATTGTAGGAGATGATGACCAATCTATTTATGAATTTCAGGGTGCTCGAGTCAAAAATATGATCGATTTTTATGGTCGATATGAGCGACATATGACCTTGATTGTCCTTCGAGAGAATTATCGTTCGGGGCAGCAGATTCTCGATGCTGCCAAGCAGGTCATTGATCAAAATGAAATTCGCATTATTCGCCAGTTGGAGGAGCTTTCTATTGATAAGAACCTCATTGCCGCCAATCCTAATTTAAACCCAGAGCATTTGGACTTGGTGGTTAGGGAATATCCCAATAAGTTGCAAGAGGAGGTCGATATCATTTACAAAATCATGGAGCTACAAGCACAAGAAGTATCGCTCAATGAAATTGCAATTATTTATGCCAAACACCGTCAATCTTCTGACCTAATTCGCTTGTTGGAACGCCATGATATCCCCTACCAGACCAAGCGGCAGATCAACATTCTAGAAACTCCATTGATTCAAAACCTATTACACCTACTCACCTATATTGGTAAAGAATTTGAACGACCTTACAGTGGGGAGGAATATGTATATGAATTGCTCCATTTTGACTTTTTGGGAATAGATCCTTCCGATGTGAGTAGATTAACGGCCTACTTGGCCCGAACGAATCGCAAAAAACACGATCAAAAAGATTATGACTATCTACAATGGCGTGATCTTTTGAGAGATCAAGAGCAGCTCCATGCAGCCCAACTTCAGAATGTTGATCGTATTTTGGATCTTTCTAGTTTTATTGATGAGATGGTACATGTAGCAGTGAATCACCCTTTGGCAGATGTCATAGAACGATTGTTTAATCGATCAGGACTTATTGCCTTTATTACACAACACCCCGAAAAAAACTGGATGGTAGAGCTCGCCAATACCTTTTTTGATTTCGTACGGCGTGAAAGTATGCGCAACAGCAAACTCAATATTTGGGGTTTACTGGACCTGATTGAGCGTATGGAAGCCAACCGATTGGAGCTAGGTGTCGCCAAAGGCAAATATGCAGAGGAGGGAGTCAACCTTATGACTGCGCATGGGGCTAAGGGATTGGAGTTTCAATATGTTTTTGTGCTCCATTGTCTTAAAGATTACTGGGAACCCAGCACCCGGCACAATCCCAATCAATTCAGGTTTCCAGATAGTCTCACCCAAAGTATAGAGGGAACCGATGCGATGGAGGCTTCTCGCCGACTCTTTTATGTAGCCATGACACGCACCAAAACCTTTTTACAACTCTCTTATCATAGCAAAGATCACAACAACAAAGAAGCAAAACGCACCGAGTTTTTGGATGATCTACTGATGGAGTCGGACCTTGTAGAAGTAGAGCGTTGTCAGGTAGCAGAGGAACGCTTGCAACAAGAGCAATTGTTGTTTTTAGAGGAGAAGGAATTGCCCGAATCTATTTTATTAGATAGCTCTACGTTGGATGCTTTACTCGAAGGCTTTCGCCTGAGTGTTTCTTCGCTCAATGCGTATTTGGAATGTCCTCGTAGTTTTTATTTCCAGCGCGTTCTAAAAATCCCTTCCACCTCTAGTGTAGAGGCGCTCTATGGCGATGCGGTACACAATGCGCTAAAGCGCATTTTCGACCAAGCCGAACAAACTGAGCGCAAGCGTATACCACCAGCTACCGAATTGCAAGAAGCCTTCCGCCAAGAGATGGCTATACGCCGCATCCAATTTAATGGGCAAGCCTTTCAGGATGCCCTCAACTTGGGGCTAGAACAGCTCCTCCGCTACTATGCACAGCGCATCAAACTTTTTAATCAGCAGGTAAAATCGGGAGCCTGGACAGAAAAGCCTTTTCGCAATGTGGCCTATCAAGGTGTTCCCCTAACTGGGATCATCGACAAGGTGCTATTTATGAAAAAAGGATCTTCTCGTTATATTCATGTAGTAGACTACAAAACGGGGCGCTTAGAAACTTCTCGATTTGTACGACCACATACCCGCAATAAAAAGGGGGGAAATTATTATAGACAATTGGTCTTTTATAAGATTCTATTGGAAAATTCTGGGTTGGTCTCTCATAAAGTTAGAACTGCAGAGATTGATTATTTGTCTCCTAATGAATCTGATCTGTTTCCATCTAAAACTATGGAAATTAGTACAAAGGATGTAGAGCTGGTCGGAGAAATGATTGTAACCACCTACAAAGCCATTAAAGCACACAAGTTTGGTCGGGGCTGCAATAAAAAACACTGTAAGTGGTGCAATTTTGTTAAGAAAAAGCAGATGCCTGAAAGTTTCCGCAATGAAGAAACTGAAAAACTAGACGATTAGTCCTGAAATTCTCCTCTAAACAACCTTGATGAAGAGTTATATTTTTCGTAACTATTTTTCTATTGTTTCTTCCTTCTTCTTCAATAATACTGGCAGCGATAGGCCTAGAGTTGAAGTAGAGCAATGCTTAGAGAGGAAGGCTTCAAAACGTTCTTAGAGTAATCCTAATGATTAGAATCACCTCTTAGGTAATAGAGTTTTTAACCCTGTTTTTTTTAGAAAATTTAATTATATATAACTTTGTGTTTAATATTCTCGTATTTTGGTATTGTAGTTGAACGGAAAGCAACTACAAATACATGTTAACTGAACAATAAAACTTTAAAGATTATGAAAAAAATGATTTTAGGCTTTTTGGCTCTATTTTTCTTTGCTACAATTATTTCGAGTTGTGGAGGCGCAGCAGAAGAGGATAACAAAGATAAAACAGAGCAGAAAGACGAAAAGGAAAAAGAGGAAGAAAAAGATGCTGCACCACAAGATGCTAAGGATAATTCAGATGAGAAAAGCAGCACGACAAGCACTTCAGGAAATAACAGTAGCCCTACTCGTACAGAGCCTCCAACTGCACCTCCTAGTACTGGAGGAACTGAGGAGGCTCCAGTTAAAGAAGAACCTAAGGTTGACCCGATAAAAGAGCGTGGCGGTACAAAGGATGCAAATGTAGAGGATTTGAAGAAAAGAGGTACGGATAAGGATGCAACCGTAGAAGATTTGAAGAAAAGAGGTGGTTAATATTCGCTAACTTGCTAAAAATTAAGGGCAGATCGTCTAAAAAGATGATCTGCCCTTTTTGCTAGGCTAGTATCAGCTCTTTGGCTTTAGCAATAGCGGCCTTTAGGCCTTTGGGATCTTTGCCGCCTGCGGTGGCAAAGAAAGGCTGTCCACCTCCACCACCTTTCATCAACTTGGCAGCCTCTCGGATGATTTTACCAGCATTGATGCCTGTTTTTTCAGAGAGCTCCCGTTCAAGGTGAATGGTCAAGCTAGCTTTGCCATTGTTTTCAGCTCCAAGGATCACCACTGCATTGGGGTAGAGTTGAGTGATTTCATTACAGAGTTGCTTGATGGCATTTGCATCAGAAACATCGATCACTCCACTTACAAGCAGCAAATCACCAACCGTCTCAGCAGCATCAATCAGCGCCTTTTTCTCTGCTTGAGCTTGCTTTAGCAACAAT
>CAZOLU010000054.1:8527-14138 GCA_964580485.1 uncultured Saprospiraceae bacterium
AATGGTAATGTATCGTATAATGAGAAATTTCAATGGTTTTTTGTAGTTTTTTCTGTTCTTCTAAAGCTTTGTCAATTACATCTACCAATTTTTTAGGATTGTTGAAGCGTTGACGCACTTCAGCCAATTCAGCACGCTCTTTACGGAGATACTCTTCTGCTTTTTCGGCAGTGAGCGCTACCACACGGCGCACACCAGCAGCTACAGAAGTTTCCTCTCTGATGATTAGCATCCCAATTTGTCCAGTAGCTTTTACATGACATCCCCCACAAAGTTCCTTAGAGTAATTGTCATCAAAAGTGATGACACGCACCTCATCTCCATATTTTTCCCCAAAAAGCATCATTGCGCCCTCTTCCTTGGCTTGTTCGATTGGTAAAGCACGTTGTTCTTTCAAAGGAATATTCGCTCTAATTTTTTCATTCACTAGAGCTTCTACCGCATCAATTTGTTCTTGGGTCATTTTCTCAAAATGAGAGAAGTCAAAACGCAATAAATCTGCATTCACCAAAGATCCTTTTTGCTGCACATGATCGCCTAAAACTTCACGCAAAGCAGCATGTAGCAGGTGCGTAGCCGAATGGTTATTCTCTGTCAAACGACGTTTTTTAGCATTGATTTCCGCTTTTACTGTCGTATCAACATTAGTAGGCAATTTAGTACTTACACTAATCACCAAATCGTTCTCTTTACGGGTATCAATTACTGGGATTTTCTCCTCTCCAAACCAAAGCAGACCTGTATCTCCTACCTGTCCACCACCTTCTGGATAAAAAGGCGTTTGTTCCAAAACCAAATGAAACTGCTCTTTTTTCTTCAGCACCACTTTACGGTATTTCAAGAGACGAGTAGTTGATTGATCTTCATCATAACCAATAAAATTTACTTCTGAATCCGTGATGAGCTCTACCCAATCGTCTACATCTTTGGCAGCATCTGCCTGAGAACGTTTTTTCTGTTCTTCTAATTTCCATCCTTTTTCTGCTCCAATCAACATCGTCAAGTCAATTGGAAAACCATAGGTGTCAAAAAGTTCAAAAGCCGTTTGGCCATCCAAAACAGCATCCTTCACCTCTAAAGAGTCAATACGTTTTAAACCATTCGCCAAGGTGCGCAAGAAAGACTCCTCCTCACTTTTGATGATTTTTGTAATAAAAGACTCCTGTGCTTTGAGTTCTGGAAAGACCTCCGCAAACATCTCAGAAACCGTAGCAATCAGTTGATAAATCATAGGATCTTTACGATCTAAAAAACTATAATAATAGCGAACCGCACGACGCAAGACCCGACGCACCACATAGCCAGCCCCAGTATTAGACGGCAACTGACCATCCGCAATGACTAAAGCCACTGCACGAACATGATCCGCAATCACCCGCATCGCAATATCCGTCTTATGTTCATCCCCATAAAGATCTTTATATTTAAAACCAGAAAACTCTTCAATCTTGGAGATAATTGGACTGAATAAGTCGGTGGCATAATTGGTTTTCTTGTTTTGCAAAACCATACACAGCCGCTCCAAGCCCATCCCTGTATCAATATGCTTGGCAGACAATTCTTCTAAAGAACCATCCGCTTTGCGATTGTACTGCATGAATACAAGATTCCAGATCTCGATCACCTCAGGATCATCCATATTCACTAAAGTCTTACCATCAACTTTAGCACGGTCTTCATCAGAGCGTAGGTCTACATGGATCTCGCTACAAGGCCCACAGGGACCTTGGTCGCCCATTTCCCAGAAGTTGTCTTTCTTATCAAAGCGCAAAATTCGGTCTTTGCTCACCCATTTTTGCCAAAGCTGTTCAGCTTCCTCATCCGCAGGTAGATTATCGTCTTGATCACCTTCAAAAACGGTGATGTATAGGCGATCTTTATCAATACCATAGACCTCCGTCAACAACTCCCAAGCCCAGTCGATAGCCTCTTCTTTGAAGTAATCTCCAAAAGACCAGTTGCCTAACATCTCAAAGAGGGTTTGGTGGTAACTGTCTTTTCCTACATCCTCTAGGTCGTTGTGCTTACCAGAAACCCGTAGACATTTCTGCGTATCGGCCACACGAGGGTGGGCGGCTTGTTGATGTCCCAAAAAATAGTCTTTAAATTGTGCCATCCCAGAGTTGATGAACATCAGGGTAGGGTCGTTTTGGTTCACCACAGGTGCAGAAGCTACAATCTCATGTCCTTTTGAAGCAAAAAAGTCAAGAAACTGCTGACGGATTTCTTTAGCTGTTTTCATAATATTGATGGAATACATTAATGATTTAAAATTCCCTGCGAAGATACATTATCTTATGAAACTGAAGAATGCTTTAGTGCACTTTTATATCGAAGTTGTTTAAAATTCAACACAAAGACCCCAATTATTCAAGTTCTAGTTCTAAAAAAGAAAGTCGTATTTTAGATTAAGTAGGAGGAATTTCCTATTTTAATATTCCCCAAAATCCAAATTCCTTAATCTGTGTTACGCTCTCAATTTCTGCTGATCCTCTCAGCTCTATTTTTCCTTGTAGAAAGGAGCTTTTGCCAGACTAATACCGATAGTCTCAGCAAAGCATTGGTACTCATGGCGGAGGATAGTACAAAGGTGGATGCCCTGAATCGAGTAGCCTATACATACTGGGAAGATGCTCCTGCCAAAAGTTTGATCTATATTAACCAAGCAATTGCTTTAGGCATTGATCTTGGTTATAATGAGGGGGTAGGCTTGGCCTACAACTTGAAGGCAGGGATTTACCGCACATACGGCAATACTGCAAAGGCCTTAGAAGAGCTTTTATTGGCAGAGGATTACCTAAAGCACAGTACCAACAAATGGCAGTTGTCTAATGTAATTTCTAATATTGGAGCAACTTACTATGATATTGGGGAGGACAGTATCGCTATTGTTTATGCCAATAAAGCCTTAGCATTGAAAAAAGTGTTGAAGGACACCTCTGGCTATTGTACCAGTCTACTGGGTAAAGCTATTAGTTTGCAACAGCTTGGAGATAGTACCCAAGCATTAGCACTTTATGAGGAGGCTAAAGTACTTTTGCAACAAAAAAATGATTCTAGAACTTTGTTTTTCCTGTATAGCAACCTAGCCTCCTACTATTTTTCACAACAAGCCTATGTGGAGGCCTTGGCCTACTGCTACAAATGTCGGGATATCGCTAGGAATCAGGAGATGAAGCGGCAGCAGTTTGATGCGGCGGCATGTATTGTTCGGAATCTGCTCCAACTGAAGCGTTTGGATACTATCCCTACTCATCTAAAATTGATGCAAGCACTTATTCCAGTTTTGGGCGACTACCCTAGTGCTCTAAATTTAGCAAAATTGACCACCAGCTACTTTGAAGAACAGAATCAACTAGACTCTGCACTATTCTATCAAAAGCAAGTGAGTGCCTATACGGATAGTTTGTATCAGCAGGAAAGAGAAAAAGAGAATCGGCGTTTTGAGATGATTCAACAATTCAAACAAAAAGAGCAGGAAGCCAAGCAATTAACAGAAGCCAGCACACAACAACAGTATATCATTCGTCTACAATACTTTATTGGGGGATTGATTTTATCTGTGTTAATTATCATTATGGTGCTTTGGGTTCGGCAATATCAATTTAACAAAAAATTGAATCAGGCTTATACCTTGGTACAGGATCAGAAAAAGGATTTGGATACCCAAAAACAAGCCTTAGAAAAACTCAACACCAGCAAAACTAAGCTTTTCTCTATTATTTCGCATGATTTGATTACTCCACTCAGCACATTAACAAGCATTTTACAGCTACAAAAAGAAGGTGTTATTTCAGAAGAAGAACTTCCTAACTTCTTGGATGAAGCTATGATTGAAGTGGGGAACACTACGGTGTTTTTACGCAACTTACTGCTTTGGGCTAAAAGCCAAATAGATGGCTTACAGGTTCAACAAAAAAATGTGGATATGGCATCATTGATCTATCAAAATGTTGAACTTTTACAGCCTCAGGCACGAAAGAAAGCAATTGAATTGACGACTTTTATCACAGAACCGTCCATTGTAGTAGGAGATGAAGATTTATTGAGTGTAGTTCTTCGCAATTTGTTGGCAAATGCTATTAAATTCACCCCTCAAGGTGGCAAAATACAGTTGAAGACCATTATAAATGACCATAAATTACGAATAGAGGTTATAGACCATGGAATTGGGATGGATCAAGCTACACAAAAGAGGATTTTTAGTGAAGAGCTTTTTAGTACTTATGGAACTGATAATGAAAAGGGAACTGGTCTAGGGCTACAACTTTGCCAAGATTTTCTTCAAAAGAATAATAGTGAACTCCAACTTGAAAGCGAGCTAGGGAAAGGGACTCGTTTTTACTTTGAATTGGCATTAAGTGAAGATTAATCTATATCTTTGTGATTATTGGAAGATCTTTTGAAGCCAGACTATGCACAAATTACGTCTATTACTACTTCCCTTTGCTTGGACTTATGCCCTTGTTGTAGAAGGGATTAAGTGGAGCTATCGGTTGGGCTGGAAAAAAGCACAGCGGTCGGAAGTGGCTACCATTGTAGTAGGAAATCTAAGTGTAGGTGGTACGGGAAAAACTCCTCATGTGGAATATATACTTCGCCATTTGGGCGCCTTCCATCAATTTGCAGTACTTTCTAGAGGTTATGGTCGTAGTAGCAAGGGTATTCTCAGGGTTAATATACAAAATAATGCCCAAGAGGCTGGGGACGAGCCCCTACAACTAGCTCGAAAGTTTGAAGAAGTACCTGTCGTCTTGGCAGAAAAGCGCGCTTTAGCAATTCCCAAAATCCTTCGCTGGCATCCACAAACCCAATGTATCTTATTAGATGATGCTATGCAACATTGGGCCCTTCGAGCCGACAGCTACCTTATGCTCAGCACCTATGCTCAGCCCTTTTTTAGAGACTTCCCCCTTCCAGCAGGGAATCTACGTGAGTTTCGCTACAATTATAAACGAGCCGATATCATTATCATTAGTAAATGCCCTGAAGATATTGGAGTAAAAGAACGGCAGCAATACCTCCATTGGATTCGTCCCTACCCCCATCAGAAGATTTTCTTTTCCTACTTTCAGTATGGCGACTTGTATCAGTTTCGGCAGTCGCAGGAGCGTATTTCCTGGAAAGTCTTGCCCAACTATGCTGTTTTTTTAGTAACGGGTGTTGCTAACCCAAAGCCTTTGGAGCAAAAGCTAGAGCAGCATTGTCAAGTATTAAAAACTGTTCGATATGCAGACCACTACAACTATAAAGCTGAAGATTGGGCTCGTATACAAAAACGCTTTTTGCGATTTAAAGAGTCGATGAATACTCCTGCTATTTTGGTCACCACAGAAAAAGATGCTATGCGGCTAGAGTTGGTGACGACAGATGAGTTGGAGCTTTTTCTGGCTCCCGTAGAAGTGGAGATTGCCTTTGGGGAGGCCGCTGCTTTGCAGCGAGCAATTGTAGAGGTCTTGTACAAAAAGAAGGGCTATCCTACAGGATAATGTTTAGGCATCTTAATGCAAAAAGGGCCACTGCAAAGCAGCGACCCTTATAAATTTTCTGTTGACTAAGAATTAGTCACGAGCGATTTTCACTTGCTTGCGCAAAGTAGCTCCAGTTTCGT
>CAZOLU010000055.1:0-14041 GCA_964580485.1 uncultured Saprospiraceae bacterium
AAGACAAGACGTACATCATCTAGTCTTTGGGTCTCTTAGTCTCCTGTCTAGCCCAGCATGCTAAGCAAATGCAACTTGGCTCTGCTTGATGGGGCTAAGATAAGGGGTGACTCATATTTCTATTGTCAAGAAATACCAGGGTTATTCCTTAATTGTATGGTAGACCTTATTCACCAATTTCCAGCCATCTTCAAACTTGTATAGAGAGATGAAATCAATATAGCTTTTTTTACCCCCCACATAAAAGGCCAATTTGACCATGGCTACCTGTTCTACCACATCAATTCTAAGAAATTTAACCGTAACTACTTTCTCCTTTTTAGGGGGAAATGCCCCAGATTCCTGCCTTTTTTTTACAATTTCTATCCATTCTTCAATAAACAGCTCTCGCATTTCAGCAGCTTCGGCCTGACCCAGTAATCTAAAGCTGGGATGAAATCCTTTTTGAATTGCTAGGATATCTCCTTTATTAAATAAACCATCCACATAGGCAGATTGGATTACTGCTTTAATTGCTGTTTTTTCTGCCTTTTGGGCTTGGGCTATTTGGATACTCCAACTTAGGACTAGGATGAGTAGGTAGCGCATAGATGAATTTTTTATTAACCATTGCTATTTAAAACTCGATAGTCTTAGCCTTTGTTCAATCTTCCATCACTTCTTGACCCTTTCTGGGATAAATTTTGGTAAATAGCCAACCTGCCAGCATTGCCAATACAAAAGAAGGAAAGAGCACATCCATTTTTTCAAAATAAATGCCCACCGATGGAATATTTTGTATCCCAAATTTAAAAATTGGAACGGAAAGAAAGCCTGTGAGCATCGAAGCCATCGCCCCTCGTTCAGAAAAAGGCTTCCAGAACAGAGCCAAAATGGTGGCAGGGCAAAAGGTAGCCGCAATGCCCGACCAACCAAAGATCGCAAACCAAAATACGGTTCGATCTGGTGATACCAAAGCTACTGTAATGGCAATCGCTAAGGCAATTAAAGCCATTACTAAAGTAATGCCTCTAGAGAGTCCTGTAAGTGGATCTTTAATGCGATCTGGACGCATCACTTTTTGATACAAATCTCTGACAATAGAGCCAGAGCCCACCACCAGCAGCGAGTCAATCGTAGACATGATTGCCGATAAAATGATGGCAATATAAATGGCCACAATCAATGGTGGTAGAAATTCATTCACTACATGCACCAATACCTCTTCACCGCCTTCACCTAAGGCTATTACGGGATCGTCCCCAGCTGAAGTAAAGACAATTCGACCTAAAATACCTATAAAAACCGCTGCACTATCCGTAATCAGTGTAAACAAAATAGCCACCCAACGGCCTTTGTCAATTTCCAAGGTGTTTTTGACAGAAATGAAGCGTACATAAACCTGAGGTGAACCCAAAAAACCTAGTCCGATCATGGCAAAGCCAAAAAGTGTTGCAATATTCAACCAAGGATCATCATGAATACCCCAAGGAGAGGTCAATGCAGGATCAATAGCCTGAAGACTAGCAGTGAGTCCATCGCCCAAGTCGATTGTCCACCAAATAATAATGGGTAGAATAATTAACCCAAAAAACATCAAGACCCCTTGAAAGAGATCAGACCAAACCACCGCCACAAAGCCCCCCACAAAGATGTAGGCAACCACAATAAAAAAACCTGCTAAAGCCCCCGCAAAGTAGTTGACTCCCAAAAGGTCTTCAAAAGCCTTTCCCGTAATATCTATCTGTGCTGCAACGAAAATGATGACAAAAATAGCCAAACTCAAGGCCGCAATAATACGAAGTTGATGTGTTTTGGTTCCAAAATGGCTTTCAAAGAAATCGGGAACAGTAATAGAGTCATATTTATCGGTCATTCGCTTAAAGTGTTTGGCCATAAAAAACCAGGAGATCGCTACTCCTAATACTTCCCCAGCCACTACCCAAAAAGCAGAGTAGCCCGCAATAGCCCCCATTCCCGTAAGTCCAAGCAAGAGCCAACCAGACTCCCCCGTAACCCGAGCCGAGAAGGCCACCAGCCAATAGCCTAAACGTTTGCCCCCTACGTAAAAGTCGCTGAGCTGTTTAATCTGGCGAGAGGCGACAATCCCAATCATAAATAAAATAGCAAAGTAGATTCCAAGCACAATGAGTTTGGTAAGCATAAGTTCTTGTTTTGGTTTTATAAACTAGCTCGGCTTAAAATAGTTTTTTTTGAAAAAAAAACAAATTTCACTGCGTTTATATGGGAAGAAGGGGGGGCGGGACGGCGATGCCTCCTCTGCTAAGGTCAATAAAAAACTATGGGGATTCCGCTAGACTTTAATAAATTTACTATCTTTAACTAAATCCACTTTGATAGTAGAAAGAGATCCCCCGAACCAAAGTTCCTGTAGTAATGGAATTATCTTTATTCAAGCAAATGGTGATGGCTGCCCCAAATGCTATGGCAGTTTTTAGATGCCAAGCAGGAGCTAGTTATGATCTCATCCTATCCAACCCTGCATTTTCTAATACTTTAGTAATTGACTTTAGCAATACGACTTTGCCTTGCCCACTGGCAGAGTTAGTCCTTCAACATCCTGATAATTCGCTACTGAACCATATTATAGAAAGTTTAGAATCCCATATCTCCAAAACGCAATGGGATGATAATTACATAGATCAGCAGCAAAATGTTCAGCTGTGTTTTTATCGCATTTCAGAGGAATATTGGGGCTTGCAGATTTATGTTTCCGTAGAAAAAAATGAAGATTACCATCAAGTCAAATTTGCTTTAACTAAAGAAAAGCAACGTTTAGAAGATATTATAGAAAGTGCCAATATCGGAACTTGGGAATGGGATCTGCAAAATAACAGGGTAGACATTAACCTACTTTATACAGAGATGTTGGGCTACAGTATTGAGGAGTTTCATGCTTTGGGAAGTAATGCCTGGGAAAAGCTTATCCATCCAGAGGATAATGAGCGTGTTCGAAAAAAACTACAACAGCATTTTATGCAGGAAGAGGCTTTTTTCGAAACCAATATGCGCATCAAGCATAAGCAAGGACATTGGGTTTGGATTTTGGATAAGGGAACGGTGCTAAAACGAAATGAAATAGGACAACCCGTTCTTATGTTGGGAACCCATCAGGATATAACGGCTTTGAAGCAGGTAGAGAATCAATTGAGGCATCTATTCTCTTTTAGTGAGTTGGTGGCGGAACTCAATTCAGCTTTTGCCTATGTGAATGAGGATAATTTGGATGACAAGCTCAACGATATGTTGCAACGAGTGGGAGCGTTTTTTGAGATGGATCGATGCTATCTCTTTCGTTATTCTAGCGATATGCGTTTTATGACCAATACGCATGAGTATTGTAAACCTGGAGTCCATACTCGAACGGTTGATTATCAGTAGTTTGAGGTGGCTAATATGCCTTGGCTTTTTGAACAAATTACCTCCAAAGACTATTTGTACATTCAAGATGTAGCGAAACTTGCAGAGGAGGCTGTTGTTGAGAAAATGCTATTTATAGAGCAGGGGATTCAATCGGTACTTTGTTTGCCAATTTTTGGCCAAAAGGGACAACTCATTGGATTCTTTGGTTTTGATTCCATCAGAAAGGTTGCAAATTGGTCGATAGAGGAAATTCGACAATTGCGTTTGTTGACCAATACGATCGCTTATGCGCTAGAGCGTTTGAGTATGCAACAAAACCTTCAAGAAGCATTAACCAAGCTACAACAATTTGAGCTTGCAATTCAGCAAGTAGCCATTGTCGTGCATCTAGATCGAAATGGGATGATGCAAATGGTCAACGACAATTTACTTCGCATCTCAAAACATTGTCAAGAGACGCTCTTAGGCCAACATTATCGGGTTTTAGCAGGAAAAACTTATGACGATCAGTTTTTTAAGCGATTGGAGCGACACTTGGCTCAAGGTAAAACATGGCGTGCTGAAGTTGATAGTCGTGCCAAAGATGGAAGCCGTTTTTGGCTGGATATGTGGGTGATTCCAATTAAAAATAGTAAAGCTGAGGTCCTTAGTTATCTTTCGATTAGTTCTGATATTACCGAACGAAAAAGTACCGAACCACAACTCAATAAAACCTTGGCAGCCTTGAAAGAGGCGCAACTCATTGCGCAAATTGGGCGTTGGTAGTACGATTTTGAACGACAAAGTATCTTTTGGTCTGAAAGTTTACAAGCCTTATTTGGACTGAATGGAAAAGGGAACTATGTCTCCTCTGAGGACTTTATGTAGATGATCTAGATAGGGTGAAAAATGCATACCTTGGCATGGTACAAGGGCAGACTGTACTAGAAATTACCTATCGCTTGAATGCTCCTGCTGGTTTGCGTTGGGTCACCGACAAATGCAAGCTGTTTTTTGATGAGCAAGGGCAGCCGGATCGCATTTTAGGATCTATTCAAGATATTACCAAAATCAAGGACTTTGAGCAATCGCTTATGCGCGCCAAGCAAAAAGCCGAGGCTGCCAATGTAGCCAAAAGTCGGTTCTTGGCAAATATGAGTCATGAGATTCGTACGCCCCTCAACAGTGTTATTGGTTATGCTAATCTTTTGTTAGATACAAACCTAGATCATACACAATCAGAATATGTGCAAAACTCACTAACCGCAGCACAGGCCTTACTAGGGATCTTAAATGATATTCTACTTTTCTAAAATTGAAGCAGGTAGCCTTCAATTGGAAATGAAAGAGGTCAATCTTCATCTATTGGTACAGCAGGTCGTAAATATGCTCAAATATGAGTTGGAAAAAAAGGGTTTGCTGCTAGAACTAGAGCTTGATCCTCAATTGATTCCTTGGTGTTATGTAGATGAATTGCGCCTTAAACAAGTTTTGACCAATCTACTGAGTAATGCCCTGAAATTTACAGTTAAGGGTAAAATCAATCTAAGAATAAGTACCCAAACTTTGGAACCAGATCGGGCACGCTATCATTTTGAGGTAGAAGATACTGGGATAGGAATTAGCAAAGCACAGCAGCAGCAGCTTTTTCAACCCTTTGCACAGGCGGATATTTCTACTACTCGAAATTTTGGGGGAACTGGCTTGGGCCTGGCGATTGCTAAGATGTTGGTAGAAGAAATGGGGGGCGAAATGCAGTTGGAAAGCAAGCTAGGTCAAGGGAGCTGCTTTAGCTTTTTTATCGACTGTCAAATATTATCCATGCAAGAGAAAGCTTCTGCTCAACAATTTGTAAAAATTCCAATGAGCGTAGACCGTTTGGAGGAGGCTGAACTACAACTTTTGATTGTGGATGATGTAAAAATGAATATACAGCTGGTTCGAACGATTGTTAAAAAAATGATGCCCAATGCCATCGTGTATACTGCCCAAAATGGAGAAGAGGCCATTGCCCTAGCCCAGCAGCAAGCATTTGACCTGATCCTTGTGGATATTCAAATGCCTGTGATGAATGGTTATGAAGCAACCAAAGTAATCAGAACCTTAGACCAACACCAAACTACTCCCATCATTGCTTTTACGGCTGGAGTTATTCGGGGCGAACAAGAGCGTTGCTTTAAAGTAGGCATGAATGCTTATCTGAAAAAACCTGTAGAAATGGAGCAATTTAAAGAAACCATTCAGGCTTTTTATCCTAACTAATCTCTGCACTGAATCAGAAATCTTAGAGTATCTACCTGATCTGCATAATCATCAAGTTGAGGTTGCTGACTACTGCCAAATGGTAGTAATGTTATGCCTTCCAAAGGCGTTTTTCCCAAAATGAGTTGAAGTTGATCTAAGCTAGCTTCTAATTTACTTTTTAAATCCGCAAGATCTTCATAAAACTCATAATGTACGGTAGATATTCTGGATAAAGGAGAAGGGTGCTCCACCAAAGTCAAGACATTATTCGTCCAGTGCTTCTGATTATTGAGCAGGTAAATCGAGCGATTGTAATCGTAATTGTTTCGGTATTTATGATGCTGCATCATGTATCCAAAATGATCCATACTCCGCATAAAGTTTTCAAAAGAAAAATCTTGAGGAACAAATAGTTTGGAAACTGAACGACAACCTAAACCAAAATACCGAAAAATATCTTCTCCCAAAGCCAACAGCTCCTCCTCAGTTTCTTGACCATCCAAAATAGCAGCGGAATTTCGGTTTTTACGAATGATATTCGGATAAGCTCCAAAATAATGCTCAAAATAACGAGAGGCATTATCACTACCTGTGGCAATGACTGCATCAAAATCCTTCAACTTGTCTACTTTTTCAAAGTAAGCGGCACTTTTAGGCGCAATAATAGCGAGTTGCCCCAAGAAAAAGGGAATCAACACTTTATCCTTTTCAGAATACTTGATTTGAGCCTTATGGCCTGCTACATAACAACAAAGTAAATCATGGAATCCTACGGCTGGAATATTACCTGCCAAGACTAGTCCGATGGTTTTTGGAGGGTGGGGGGCAGCCAAATCGGGGTATTGTGCTACCCAAGCCTCTAGCTTCTGAGCATCTAGAAAAGACTTAGCCATAGCTGTGATCGCATAGCGACTTTGCTCAGGACTAAACCAGCCATTGTAAAATTCAGCTTTTCGATAAATGCCCTCTAGCTCTCCCTTCCCATATTCGGATTGTAAAAACTGCCCGAGTTGAGCTAAACTTGCTAAACGTTCTGCTAATGTCATCATGTACTTTTGTTGAGATGTTTCAACTGCAAAAATATAAAAAATTAGAGGGATAAAAAACACTTCTGCGCATCAGCTACAAACAAATTAGAGCTTGAACGGATAATTTTGTACCTTGAATTGAAAATTTAAACAACCGTACACCAATCGAAATTCAATGAATTTTACTGAATCCTAAAGGATACAGCTTGTGCAGTTGGATTAAAAATTAACCCTTTAAGGGTTGATTTTTCCTGATCTGCGCAAGGCGTTGCCTTTCCCTAGGGATGCTCCAAAGGAGTCCTTGGGACCTTTGGCATAGGCTTCGAAAATATGTACAGTTTTATATGAAATTCCAATCACTCAAAGAATCCCTAATATGAAAGATCAAAACTTACACGAAGCACTGTATTTTAGTACTGCCCAATGCAGTGTTTGCCATGCCTTATTGCCCAAATTGAAAATATGGATGCAGGAAAAATACCCCATGTTGCCTCTAGTAGAGGTTGATAGTAATCAAGACCCCGAATTAGCCCAAAAATATCAAATTTATACAGCCCCCGTCTTAGTTATCAAACTAGAGGGAAAAGAGTTTTTTAGATTTACTAGAGCTTTTTCCTTGGGAGAAATAGCATCCAAACTTGATCGAGTGTATAACTTGCTATTCGATTGAATCAAAACCTTTTACATCAAAGTAATAAACTATTGATGCAAAATTATTATGAGGAATTTGTAGCTTTGCTGTTTTTGTAATACTTTCGTTGTGATTATAGTTTATCTTCTTTAAATCCAATGAGATGTTCCTCCAATACAAAAAGCATCAGGTGCATTGTACCCAATTTGGGCAGGGAAAGCGTCTGTTGATTGTTTTTCATGGTTTTGGCGATCAAAGTAGTCTTTTTCTGAATCTAGAATCTGCCCTTGCCGAGCGTTATACGGTTGTAGCCATAGATGCCCCTTTTCATGGCGAAACCGAGTGGAGTAAAAGTTTATTCACACCCCGTGATATACATCGTATCGTCGAGCAAATTCACCAAGATTTAGGTTTTGAGCGTTATAGTTTGATGGCACACAGCATGGGCTGTTTATTGATTATGGGAATTTTCAAGAGGGTAGCGTCTAAGGTAGATGAGTTGATTTTCCTTGCACCAGCAGGATTCAAAAAATCTATGGTTTACAATAAGCTGCTATTCAGTTTGCCTTTGCGCCAATTTTTCAAATGGACGGTAGCTCAACCCAAGATCAGTTCAAGACTCTTAGCGTATTTCCGTAAAAAAGGTTGGCTGGATCGAATGACCCATCTTTTTTTTAGCCGTCAATTGAGTGACCCCGAGCTGCGTCGCCGTATGTTCAATACTTGGAGCTCCCTCTATTTTTTCCCTCGCCGCCTAGCTCAGTTGCGTCGCCTCATTCGCAAGCATCAGATTGAGCTGTTGATTTATTATGGTATTAGAGATCAACTGACTCCTGTGGAAAGTGGAGAACGGTTTTTGGCTAAATTAGAGCGTGCCTCTGCTCGTCTTCATCCTCCTGCTGCGCCCAAAGCAGAGCTTAAACTAGTAAACGATGGGCATTTTTTTATTCGAGAACCTTTAAACGAGGTTTTAGCAGAGCGATTCAAATTCGAGCAAGGTTAGTTTGGGGAAAATAACATATCTTTGCCAAAGATTACTTAACACCCAACTCTATGTCTATTTCAACCCTTTATCAGTATCTAAAACAGCCCGTAGATATTGCGCCCTTGGTGAGTTTTCGCTTACTTTTTGGGTTATTGGGGATGGGGGGATTGATTTGGTCTATTGCTAAAGGGGATATTCAAAAACGGTATTGGGAGCCTAATTTTTTCTTTGATTACTATGGTTTTGAATGGCTGCCTTATCTGGGAGATATTGGGATTGTAGTGGTCTATTTCGTAGCCATAGTTGCTGCTCTAGGAGTTTTTTTAGGATTATTTTATAGATATGCCCTAGCACTTTTTGCCCTCTCTTTTTCCTATTTGCATACTGTTGATGCTACTAATTTTATCAATCACTACTATCTGATATGGGTACTATCGGTGTATCTTTTTTTGAGTCCTGCAAATCGGGCATTTTCTCTGGATATAAGGCGTGGGGCTTCTGTGGAATTAGGGCAAATCCCTAGATACTACCTTTTGGTATTTCAAATACAGTTGGCGATAGTCTATACCTTTGCGGGTTTAGCTAAATTAAATTCGGATTGGATTTTTAAGGCAATGCCTATGAAAATCTGGCTTTTACAGCATAGTGATTTCCCACTTCTTGGGGCTTGGTTTAAGGAAAATTGGGTGCATTATGCAGCAAGTTGGGGGGCAGTGGTTTATGATTTAAGTATTGCTTTTTGGTTGTTTTGGCCTAAAACTCGTGTGTTAGCCTACCTAGTGGTACTCCTTTTTCACCTATTTACTTGGGCACTTTTTGACATAGGTTTGTTTCCTCCTTTAATGATAATCGCGACGCTTCTCTTTTTTTCTCCCGATTGGCATCGCAAGTTGCAACAAGGCTTGGCTATGCCTGGCGTGGCGATAGCAGCTTATGGCATGACTGCTTTAGAAAAATGGAAAATTCGATTTTTACTGATTTTTATAAGTTTTCAACTTTTAATTCCTTGTCGGCATTGGTTTTTAGGGGGACGGCAATTGGCTTGGCGGCAGGAATACATGCGCTATGGTTGGCGAGTGATGTTGGTAGAACATGAGGGCTTGGCGCAGATTAAGGTGTATGCCCAATCAGATCAACGAATTTGGGAGGTAGATCCCCGTGATTTTCTAACGGCCTATCAAATCAAGCGAATGTCGGTACAACCTGAACATTTGCGGCAATTTGCACATTATTTAGCCGAGGAATATCAAGCGCGCTATCAGCTAGAAGAACGCCCGGCTGTGCGGGCGAAGTTGCTCGTGAGCATGAATGGGCGGCTGAGCCGCCCCCTCGTAGACCCCCAAGTCGACCTTGCTCAAGAACCTGCTCGCTGGACCCCACAACCTTGGATACTCGATCAACATAAAAATAACTAAAATGAAATCTGTACTGTACTTACATGGCTTAGAATCAAAGCAAGGTGGCCCCAAGGTCGATTTTTTGAAAACGATTTTTGAGGAGGTTTATGCTCCCGCATTAGATTACAAAGGCAAGCCCAATCTATTTGAAGAGTTATTGGCCTCCATGAAGTCCAAAAGCTTGGATTTACTGATTGGCTCGTCTATGGGGGGGCACTTTGCTTATGGATTAGCTACCCACCTCAATCTTCCTACACTTTTATTCAATCCAGCACTACAAATGCGTTCGATCCCAATCAACAGCTCCGAGGGTGATTTTAGTCCCAAGCATACAATTGTGATGGGCAAGGCCGACCAAGTTATTCTCAATACAGATACCCTTCAATTTTTGAAAGATAAAAATATTGCTGCGGAGATCTACTATGGAGATCATGGGCACAGAACACCTTATAGCGTTTTTGTAAAAGCAGTACAAGATCTATTAGAAAAATCCTAAGAGCGCCTATTATACCCGATTTTTCCAGCCCGACTGACGACCCTTGTTTTGAGACTCCAGCTTAGGGGTTTGAGCAGCTTGCTTATGATCCATCAAGTAGGCGGCTAGCATTGCTGCAATTTCTGCCTCAGCGGGATCTTCTGTTTTTAAAACCTCTGGACTAAAGTATTTTTTGACAAAATGGGTATCAAAATCACCACTGACAAAAGCCTCGTGTTGCAAGGCAAAAGTTCCGAAAGATAGGGTAGTGGAAGGACCATCAATTTCATATTCTTCAATTGCCCTAAGCATACGGCTGATAGCCTCGGTACGATCTTTCCCATAGGTAATCAACTTGGCGATCATAGGATCATAATAAATGGGAATATCCATCCCTTCTTCGTAACCATCATCTACACGTACTCCTACGCCCTTAGGAGGCATGTAGCGGTGTAGCTTTCCAATACTAGGGAGAAAGTTATTGCTTGGATCTTCGGCATAAACCCGCAATTCTAGGGCATGGCCATGAATCTTCAAATCTTCTTGCTTGATTTGCAAGGCTTCACCTCTAGCGATCAAAATTTGTTGGCGCACCAAATCTACCCCTGTAATCAACTCCGTTACAGGATGTTCTACTTGCAAGCGCGTATTCATTTCCAAGAAGTAGTAGTTGTTGTTTTCATCAAAGATGAACTCTACGGTACCTGCACCGATATAGTCGCAAGAGCGAGCTACATCAGTTGCTGATTTTCCCATCGCAGCTCTTAATTCATCACTGAGAATAACCGAAGGCGCTTCCTCAATTACTTTTTGATGGCGACGTTGTACCGAACATTCTCGCTCAAAGAGGTGAATGACATTTCCATGCTGATCTGCCAATACCTGAATCTCAATGTGTCGAGGTGAAGTAACATATTTTTCAATGAAAACAGAGCCATCGCCAAAGGCGTTCTGTGCTTCAGAAATAGCCCGTTGCATTTGTTCATACAAGTCTTCCTCCCTTTCTACAATACGCATTCCTTTTCCACCACCACCAGCAGAGGCCTTAATGAGAATCGGAAATCCAATATCTTTAGCAATTTGTTTTGCCTCTTCAATATCCGTTAAGGCATGTGCTGTACCTGGAACCAAAGGAATATTGTAAGCCTTGGCAGCCTCTTTTGCTGCGAGTTTGCTTCCCATCATACGAATGGCTTTGGCTTTGGGGCCAATAAAAATCAAACTGGCATCTTCTACTGCTTGAGAAAAATCAGCATTTTCACTCAAAAATCCATAGCCTGGGTGAATCCCATCTACTCCTAAGTCTTTGGCAACTTGAATGATTTTATCCCCTAATAAATAGGATTGATTAGAAGGTGCAGGGCCTAAACAAACGGCTTCATCTGCGAAACGAACATGAGGTGCCATTCGGTCTGCTTCAGAAAATACGGCTACGGTTTTGATCCCCATTTCCTTACAGGTACGCATGATCCGCATAGCAATTTCTCCACGATTGGCAACAAGTACTTTATTCATAATAAGGACTAATTTATGAGTAGTGAGTTGAGGTTATATTGATGATCTAATCTGTTTATTTTAATTGAGCAACTGCTTTTTTAATTCGGCGTACGGCCTCTAGCAGGTCTTCTTCCCCTAAGGCATAGCTGAGACGAAGACAGCCTTCCGCACCGAAAGCAGAACCAGCCACCAAGGCTACATCGGCATTGTAAAGGATATACTCTACCAAATCTTCATCACTGTTGATCGTCACTGTTCCATCTGATTTTCCAAATAAGGCACTAATATCCGGAAATACATAAAAAGCCCCTTGGGGTTCATTCACCTGAAAGCCATCTATTTCGCTAAGTAATTTTACAAAAAGATCTCTACGCTTTTTAAAGGCGGCGGTCATTTCATGAGTTGCTTTTAAATCGACCATCAAAGCATCTGCTGCGGCTTTTTGGCCAAATGCATTCGCCCCTGAGGTAAATTGCCCTTGCATCTTGGTACAAGCCTTTGCAATCCAAAGTGGTGCAGCCATATAGCCCAAACGCCAACCCGTCATAGCAAAGCCTTTGGAAAATCCATTGACAATCACTACCCGTTCTTCTAGGCCTGGACTATGTGCAATGCTTGCATGCTGTTGGTCTGTAAAATTGATATACTCATAAATTTCATCAGAGACCACCACAATATTAGGATGCCTGCGGAGTACCGCAGCTAGGGCGTCTAGCTCTTGCTGCGTATAGAGCGAGCCTGTAGGGTTGCAAGGTGAGGAAAAAAGCACCAAGCGGGTCTTTGCGCTAATCGCTGCCTCTAGTTGTTGAGGGTTTACCTTATAGTCTTGCTCAATACCAGCATAAATAAAGCGTGCATCTGCACCACTTAGGTTGATAATTTCTTTGTAAGAAACCCAATATGGACTAAAAATGATGGCCTCATCCCCCTTTTGTAGCAGGGACATAGAGAGGTTCGCAATAGATTGTTTAGCCCCATTAGAAACTACTATTTGATCAGGAGTAAATTCTAGTTGATTATCTCGCTTGAATTTGTGGCAAATAGCTTGTCTAAGTTCAATCAAGCCATTTACAGGAGTATACTTGGTATATCCCTCGTCCAATGCTTTTTTGGCGGCTTCTTTGATGTGGTCGGGGGTGTCAAAATCGGGTTCTCCCAAGCTTAGGCTGATAATCGGGCGACCCTTGGCTTTTTGTTCACGAGCAAGCTGTGCCATACGCAAGGTGGCAGATTCTTCCATATTGGCAAGGCGATCAGAGATTCTGTAGTCCATATAGTTTAAAGTTGTTTATCAAGTAAGTAATGGGGCATAATTAGTTTTTACTAGAATCACTGAGATTTTTGATGAAGTACAAGGCGAAAAACATGAGCGTAGCGAACTGCGCTGGCTTTTGCTAGTGCACAAAAGCTGGGCATATAGCCGTAGCTATCACGAAGCTTTTCAACATGAGCGTAGCGAACTGCGCTGGCTTTTGCTTGTGGCAAAAAGTAGAGCACTAATTCATGAAAAGCTCACTTGATTATATATTTAACTAATTGTGAATCATTACTTAAAGCTATTGTGCTTACTTTGTTTTTGCAGCATTCCAAAGCGTATCCATCTCCTCTAGGCTCATATCATTAAGCGCTTTGGGTGCGTGTTTCTCAATATATTGAAATCTTTTTATAAATTTTCGATTAGTTTTTTCTAATGCCATTTCTGGATCGATATTCAAAAAGCGAGCATAGTTGATCAATGAAAATAAAACATCTCCAAACTCTTCTTCCAATCTTTTCTGAGGAGCATTCGAACTCAACACCAGTTCTTGTAGTTCCTCCTGTTCTTCCAAGACCTTTTCATAGACCTGCTCTTTATTTTCCCATTCAAAACCCACTTGTTTAGCCTTTTCCTGAATTCTAAAGGCTTTTACCAAGGCTGGAAGTGATTTGGGCACTCCTTGCAACACTGATTTTTTACCCTCTTGGAGTTTAATTTGTTCCCAGTTGGCTTTTACCGTTTCTTCATCGTCTGCTTTAATATCACCGTAAATATGTGGGTGGCGACGCACGAGCTTGTTGCAGAGTTGATGCAATACATCCGCCACATCAAAGGCTCCTTGCTCATCCGCAATTTTGGAGTAAAATACCATGTGTAGCATAATATCCCCAATTTCACCTTTTAGTTCTTCCAGATCATTTTCAAGAATAGCATCGGCCAACTCATAAGTTTCTTCTATGGTGAGGTGTCGAAGGCTTTCCAGGGTTTGTTTGCGATCCCAAGGGCATTTTTCTCGCAACTCATCCATAATATCTAGCAATCGCCCGAAGGCCTCTAATTTGGCAGCTCTATCAGCCATATCATTTTAATGGTTTTGTAATCCTTAATATAAAACTAAAGGTACAAAAGTAAAAGAAAAGCCCCTAAGCTTTGCCTGAGTTTTTCCCTCAAGTCAATCGATAGTA
>CAZOLU010000056.1:0-13961 GCA_964580485.1 uncultured Saprospiraceae bacterium
TAGCCCCATAACAAAACCCAAAATGCCAAAGATACTCAGAATAGGAAAGACGATAAGTATCGAAGACCAAAAGCAAAGGGCTATCAAGGGAATAAGGCTAAAATTAAAAGCTTGTATCGCTGCTCGTTTATTGGGCTCGCGCATACGCAGTTCAAGTGCCTTGATTTTCTTTTGAAGCCGTTGACGTTTTCTGGCAGAAGAGGTGTGTTTAAGTGTGTTTTTTAGCTGTTCTAATCGTCGATATTGAGGAGATTTCTTTTTAGGTGTAATGGGTAAGTTAATCACTTCTGAATAGGATAAAGATCCCGCAGCATTGAGTTGGACTGAAAAACCCATTGCAAAAAAGAAAAGACTAAGGTAGATGATCTTTTTAAGCATGATATTTTGTTGATTAGGATTGCTTAATAGATTTGGCAGAAGAAAAATAACCAAGAGGCAGATCTTGTATTGGTTTGTATAAAAATAGCTTAACTTATGAGCCATAAAGGCTGATGTAAAACAGTAATGAAATTGATGTTAATCATTGAAAACTAAAATATGGAATCCAAGAAGATCATGATCTACGGAGCCTATGGCTATACAGGACAGTTGATGCTAGAACAAGCCTTAAAAAAAGGATTGCGACCAGTCGTAGCTGGTCGAGATCAGGTAAAAACGGAGCAGCTTGCCAAGCAATACCATTTAGAGGCGCGCAGTTTTAGTTTGGAAGATCCTTTAACCATAGAAAAAAACTTGATAGATGTAAAAGCTGTTTTGCATGCTGCTGGTCCTTTTCAATTTACGGCTTTACCCATGGTAGAGGCTTGTTTAACCACACAAACTCATTATGTAGATATTACTGGAGAAATTTGGGTTTTTGAAAAATTGCAAGAGTATAGCAAAGTGGCTCAAGAGGCGGGAATTATGGTATTGCCAGGAGCTGGTTTTGATGTAGTGCCTACGGATTGTCTGGCGGCATATTTGTATCAAAAGATGCCGGATGCGACTCATCTAGAGTTGGCTTTTACTGGTTTAGGAGCAGGAACTTCAAGAGGAACAAGCCTCACCGCTATTGAAAACTTAGATAAAAAGAATCTAATTCGAGAGCAAGGGCAGCTTAAACAAATTCCACATGGGCAACTGGCTCGCTGGATTGAGTTTGGAGATCTAAAACATCATTGTGTATCGATTCCTTGGGGTGATGTATCTACGGCTTATGTGAGTACGGGGATTCCGAACATCATTGTGTACATGGGAGTCAAACCCAAAATACAGCGTATGATGAAACTCTCCAATTGGCTGCGCCCGCTACTTAAATTAAACTTTGTCAAAAATCGCCTACGCAAGCGCATTCATACTGGTCCAGCAGGCCCTAGCCCCGAGCAAAGAGCCAAAGCCCTAAGCTATGTCTGGGGCGAAGTACGCAATGCCAAGGGACAAAAAATGCAAGCATGGATCGAATCGCCCGAAGGCTATACCCTTACGGCACTGAGCTCTGTAGCCATTGCCCAACGTATCTTAAAGGACGATTTTAAAACTGGGTTTCAAACGCCATCTAAGGCTTACGGAGCTGATTTTATCCTAGAATTTGAAAAGACGCAGCGTTTTGATGTTGAACTACTTTAAGCGTTGGGTGATTTGCATTGGAATTTTGGGGGCTATGATGTCCTGTAATTATAGCACAGAAGATCAACTGCAAGCTGATTTAATAGGTTGTTGGGAGTTGGATAGCCTTTATTTTAGAGTAGATGCTACTTCAGCAACGCAAGTCCAACTGGATCGCCTCCAAGATCAGTCTTTGGATGATAGCTATTTTGAGTTTCGGGCAGATAGCAGTTGCAGCCTTTTTATAGACGGAAAGTTGATGAAAGGACGCTGGCTCTTGCAGGATATTTATGTTAAGGTTCAGTTGGATAATGCTACTACCAACCTCTTCCGTTTAGTAGATCTCAAGGAAAAACAGCTGATTTTAGAGTTCCCTGTAAAGACTCCCGAAGGTACTATATTGCCACTGGTGCAGTCGATGCAGCGGAGCAACCTGAGTATAGAGGAGCTTTTGGCGAATAAAAGAACTACTAGCACCTGTCCACCTTATGCAAAGCATCTTCAACTGGATTTGGAGACTCCGTTGAAGGAAGCATATTTTTCTAAAGCAAAGGCCTTAGCTTGTGCCAAACTGCAAAACAAGCCTCTTCTACTTGCTTATGTAGATGCTGAGGGTGCTGAATGTAAACGAGTGGAGCAGGAGATCTTGGCTTTGTTTCGGGTACAAAAGTTTATAGCTCGAAATTTAGTGGTGGCTTATTTGTATACGGATCTCGGAAGAAATGTACCTGAGCTGGGGGAGCTGCTGCTGCAGCATCAAGAGGACTTGCGAGCTTGGGCGGCTGTGCCGCCTTTTTTCGCCTTGCTCGATCCGCAGACTGGCGAATTGATAGACAGTATCTCTAATCCTAAGGATGATCTTGCGTTTAAGCGTTTTTTAGTAGAAGGATTGGAAGCCTTTGAGCAATAAATTATATTCTACTGATCAATAAAACTCCGAAAAGTAAGCGAAACTCTGCGTTGGCGATAGCGCGAAAAATGTGGAACTTCATGGGGCCACTTTAGATTGGTTTCCCAAGGAATAATAATGACACTAGCATGAGGCATCGCAATATCGACCTTTCCTTTTTGCTTATAAGGACGCATCCGAAAAATTCGAGCTTCTCCAAGTGCAATAGATACAATTGGAGATCCACAGTGAAGATCTCGAGTATCATCTCGATGCGCACCGATATAATGCTTTTGATGAGCATCATACCAATTGACCAATAACCCATTGAGCCTAGGATCAATATTTTCTTGTACCCAAGTTAAAAAAGGCTGAAACTCCTCGGTATAGGGCAAGACATTGTTTTTAGAACCTGTATAACGGTAATTCGCTCCATAGGCTTGTTGCCAACGTGGGGTGTTGACCATTTTTCCAAACATTTCGACTTGATGTAAATTTGGAGGATGAAGCTTCTAATAACTATCAAAATCTATTAATTGCTCTTGAAAAGTTTGATCTAAATGAAATTTTCCTCATCCAGCATTTGCTTTTGAAATGAATTAGCGTTCATTGTGATAACAAATTAGATAAAAGTACCCCTTAAATTTATCAAAGTGGCCGTGTAATTAAGTGGCTTTAAACCAACTAAGTAGTGGAGATGATACCATGGGTATCCCTTTGGGGTTAGACGCTAAACCTAGAGACCCAAAGACAGGACGTATATCATCTAGTCTTTGGGTCTTTTAGTCTAGTATCTAAGAGTCTAGCCTAGGATGCCAAGCAAATGTAACTTTAATCTGCTTTATGGGCTTAGATAAGGGATGCCCCCTGTTTTAGCTTTAAAGCATTTAGCCCCTACAAGCTTTCGGTCGTTCGCCTATACCAGATTCTTTCAGCAGAATAGAAAGGCGTTTCTCGAAGAAGTCCAGTAAAAGGTTTGGCATATTCAGCTCAATATCAACACGACGATATTCTCCACCTTTTTCGTTTTTCGGGTGCTCATAAGCTCCGATTTCGATAGGCACATTCATAAAGGAGAGTTGTTTTTTTACAGTCCAAGCACGTGCTAAACCAAGCTCCATGTTTGATTTTAGCTCATACTCCAAATCGCGCTCTGTTTTCTTTTTGATGGTATCAGATTTACCTACGAAGTGGGTGAATTCTGTTCCCTTAGGTAGTCCCAACTTGGTTTTATACTTGTGATAACCAAATGGGTGTCCATCGGTATGTCCTTCTAGGTAGATGGTAAAGTTTTCTTTACAGCGAAGTGTAGACATATTGCAATACTCTTTCAATACAGAATTGTCTACCCAATCGGCAATTTTTTGATAGTATTGAGGATCACCCATTTTCGCAAGGTCGGTTCCTTGACAGAGATAGGTGACTACAATATAGCGGATTCCAATTTTGCCTAAAGGCTCATAAGTAACATCAGGCGGACAATTGGGATCAGGAATTGCTTTGAGCATCACTTCGGCAGATTGTGGTCCAAAACGCTCCCGCTCCTCATGGGTTTCTTTCCATGCTTGGCGTACCAACTCCCAGTAGCGGCAGTCCCAAATGTGCATATGCAAGCGTGTAATACGGCATTGCAACTGTTTGTCATATTTCAAGTTATGTTGTTTGGTAAAGCTGCGAATTTTATCAAGGTATTCCTGTCCTTGTTCGCAAGTATTTACCTCACCCATCAAAACCCAAGATTTAACCTGAGTGATCTTATCACAGTAGTAAGGTTCTACCTCAAATTCATGCTCAATGGTATCATTATTGGCAATAAACTCTTTCCATAGCTTATCCAAATTACGAATATCGGTCATGTATTTTTCTACCACTTTTTTCAAGTCTGCCAATTTAGCTTTGGTATCATCTTGAAGTGAAGGGCTATGTGCGCTCATCACCTTTTCAATATCTTCTAAACGTTGTTCCCCTTTGGTACAAGCATGAACCCGACCATCCATGATATAAGCACGAATCTGAGCCTCTTTATCACAATAAATAAAACCAAAGTCGATTTCATCTAGAGTATCTCTTTTGCTAAACTCTTTCCAACGCTCATTCAACTTAGCTAGGTTGGCCTCCTCTTTTTCTACCAACTGCTTCATTTTTTCAATTTTGGCCTTGGTTTGATTGTCGAGGGTAGGGTTGTGCTCTTTTTGTACTTTAGCAATCTTTTCCAGCATTTCCTCCCCTTTATTACAGATGTCCATCATTCCTTCCATAATATAGGATTTGATTTGAGCATCTTTTTCACAGTATTCTCCTTTGAATTTAATATTGGCATCTACCTTATCATCAGGAAGAAAATCATTCCAAGCCTTATTCAAATTGGCAAGATTTCCATTATAACGACTCACCTCTTTTTCCAGCCAATTAATTTTATTCGCCAGGTCTGTAGGAATTGTATGGGTGTTTTCAGCTTGCAAGGCCTTAATTTTCTGCAAATATTCTGAACCATATTTACAAACATCTACCATCGCCCTAAGCATATAGATTTTCATATTGGGAATGGCATAACAATCAATAATTGGCATATCATACTCATAGCCAGGAGACACATCGGTATCTATAAACTGCTTCCAAGCTGGCCCCAAGAGGTCAATCCCTTTAAAAACCGCTTTCATCTTTTTAGTTTCATCAGCAAGCCCTTCTACATCTTTAATTTCTAGCGAAGTGCGTTCTACCAACTTCATAACTTTATTCTCAAAATCTTTACGAGAATTGGCGACATCTCCCTGACAGTAGTAATAATGCGACATCATAAAGAAGTACTTGGCAAGGGTTCCTTTCTCACAAACCTTAGTAGCTGCGGGAATAGCCTCCATCTCGTCTTTGCCGATATTGTGGTTGAGCCTAAAGTTTTTCCAAAGTGCATCTACTGAATAGTAGGCCTTCATCTTGGTTTTAATATCCGTAAAACGGGCAGTAAAGCCGTCTACCGCACCATAAGCTGCCACTCCCATGTCTTCGATATCTTTAATATAGCGTTCGGCATCGGTCATTTCTCCCGCACAAAAGTGAGAGTTGGCAAACATTAAAGAGTATTTGCAAAAGTCTTTAGGGTTGTCTTTACCAGGCTTGACTTTTGCCCAGGGCCCATTCACATCGGCAGCTTTGTTGTTGTTGAGAAAGTCTATCCAAGTAGATTCAAAGTTGGTAAGCTGTGCCTTAGTACTGGGCAGCAAGCAAACCAACATCAACAAACAAAGTCCATAACGTAGATTCTGTTTCATAATATGGTTTTCAGTGATTAAATAGATTCTGTCAATTGATTTCTTAACGGATTGTTAAAAATAATATTTTCTAAGCACTCCCCAAAAGGGATTTGGCTGCAAAAAATATTCTTCTTGTAAGTCGTGGAGTTAGGGGAGTTGATAAAATTGGGAATTTTCTGAATAACTAAGAAAACTAAATTATTAGTCATATTAAAACCTTTACAGATTTTTAACACTTTTGAGCAATCAATGTGCCAAATTCGATTGTTAGCCGCTTTCGAATATTTCTAAAATATAAGAAAGTCTTATTTTCGTTCTTGTCATTTAAGATACTAATTTTGTGCGGCAATTGGAAAGCTGGAGTTGATGAATAGATTTGAGACTCCGCTTAGAGAACCATATTAAAACTACTCAACCAAAAAAAAATCTATGAAAACTATTGCGGTCATTGGCTGTGGAAATTTGGGACAAGCTATTGTACAGGGCTTAATAGAGGACAACTATCCCGCAGAAAAACTTATTGCAACCCGTCGTAAATTGGATAAAATCAGTTTCTTAGCACAAAAAGGGGTGCAAATTACCAGTAATAATAGGCTAGCGGTTCGTAGCGCAGATCTACTGATCTTAGCGGTAAAGCCTTATATCATCCCAGAGGTCATTAAAGAAATACAGGCAGAGATCGACCCCAAAAAGCATGTGCTTATTTCTTTGGCAACAGGAGTGAAAGTAGCTACAATGAAGGAACTATTGGGTGAAGCTAAGTTTGAAATGCCTATAGTTCGGGCAATGCCCAACACTGCAGCAGATGTAGGAGAATCTTTGACTTGCTTGTATGCACATAACTGTGACCAAGCTACTACTCAAATTGTAGCAGAGCTCTTTAATAGTATTGGTAAAAGCATTTTTATTGATGAGGCTTTAATGGAAGCTGCTACGATTTTGGGGGCTTGTGGCATTGCTTATGTACTGCGCTTTATTCGAGCAATGATTCAAGGGGGAATTCAAGTAGGTTTTAGTGCCGAAACGGCTACGGCTATTGTTACCCAAACGGTCAAGGGGGCTGCTGATTTGCTGATAGAGCGAGGGGAGCATCCAGAACGTGAAATTGATAAAGTAACTACCCCTAAAGGTTGCACGATTGTGGGCTTGAATGAGATGGAGCATGCAGGGTTTAGTTCTTCACTCATCAAGGGGATTGTGGCTTCTTACGAGGCGATCGAGCCAAACTAACCATATAGCCTAATTTGTATAGATCGAAACTACGAAGTTGGGGCTGCTTGCCCATAAGCCTTTTCCTAAGGCGGTTTTGATTGAGTTGAAACCACCAGCTTATCAAGGGATGTAGCCCCCAGGTCTTTGTTTTTTCAAAATAGCGCAGCAACTTAATCTCCTGTGTCAGATCATGCTGTTGGCGTAGGAGTAGGAGGTTTTGAATGGCTTGTTCTGATTTTTTTAGAAAGCTGGGTGCTTCTTCTAAACCAATATGTCGCATAGGGTTATCGAGATGAAGAATGGGAATTTGGCGTTTTTTTAATTCCAATCCAAAAAGGGTATCCTCATGCCCATATTGTTTGAGTTGCTCATCAAAGCGAATTTCTAAGAGTAATGATTTTGGAATGACAAAATTGTTGGTCATAAACGATTGATAGGGCGATGCTGCTCGAGTGCTGGCACTGCTGACCTCTCGGCTAGATCCGTATTTCCAGTGAAAGAGGTAAGCCGCCGCAGGCGGCTGCGGCTGATAACTGCGCCCGCCGTACAAGACTTGCAAGCCTTTGAGATGCTGCACATAGCGCTGCAAATAGTCCTCCTGCTCGGGCATTGTATCACAATCCATAAACAAAAGCCATTCAAAACGCGCTTGTTCTGCCAAGCGATTGCGTATGGCTGCCCGCCCAATATTCTGTGGCAATTCCTCATAACGAATCTGGGAGAGTTGGGCTAGTTCTCGATTGAGTTTTTGGTACTCAAGGTCAGAATGATCATCCAAACAAAAAATCTCAAAGTCCAGATTTAGCTTTATTGCTTGTTGATGCAAATTTTTCACTAAAGGGCGAACATCATAATTGTAAACTGGAATGAGAATGGAGAGCATAATATTGGGTATTAAAAGAAAAAATCCGAACAGAAACCAGTCCCATTCGGATTTTAACGCTAAAGTATAGGGCTTATTCTGAAACAACAGTTTTATTTACAGGAAATAGCCAGTTGAATTTATCTTCAAAAGCACCTTTTTTATAGTCTTCCAAATGTTTTTTGATCATAGGGCCAATTTTGCGATCAGCCACAGGAGGCAACTCATAATTTTGCCCTAGATAGGAGATATCTGAAACATGCGATACTACGGCAGCCGTACCCGCACCAAACATTTCATCCAAGTGCCCAGTTTTATGCGCTTCAATGACCTCATCTATGGTAATAGCACGCTCTTCTACAGGAATGCCCATATCACGAAGGAGGTGTAGAATACTATCTCGGGTAATCCCAGCCAAGATGGTATCGGTAGTAGGAGGGGTAATCACCATACCATCAATAACACAAACAATATTCATCGTACCACACTCTTGAAGGTACTTAAACTCCTTGCCATCCAGCCACAAGATCTGGTCAAAGCCTTCGGCTTTGGCATCGAGCGCAGGTTTGAGGGTAGCACCATAGTTGCCCGCAGCCTTGGCAAAGCCAACCCCTCCGGGGAAGGCACGCACATATTTTTCGGCTACCTTGATTTTTACAGGCTTAGGGTAATAAGGCCCTACGGGGCAAGTCATAATCATAAAACGATAGGTGTCGCTAGCCCGAACTCCAAGATAGGCATCGGTGGCAAACATCACCGGACGAATATAAAGCGCAGAGCCTTCTGACTGTGGAATAAATGCTTGATCTATATCAATGAGTTTATGAAGGGCTTCGATAAAAATCTCTCCAGGAATCTCTGGCATAGCCATTCTTACTGCGGAGCGATTGATACGCTTGACATGCATTTCTGGGCGAAACAATAAGGGCTCCCCCGTTTCGAGATGCTTGTTGGTCTTCATCCCCTCAAAAATCGCCTGTCCATAGTGCAAGGCCATTGTAGCAGGGCTCATAGCCATAGGGCCATAGGGGATAATACGGCAGTCTGTCCAATCTCCATCTACATAGTCGGCTACAAACATATGGTCAGACATCACACGGCCAAAAATGAGATTGTCAAAATCGACCTCAGAAATACGAGATTGCTCCGACAACTGAACACTTATGGGATACTTCATTTCTGTAAAATATTTAGGATATTAACGATGATTTTTGTACTTTTAAACACTTGCAAATAAAGTGAATATTTTATCTACCTACTATTCTTCATACAACGCCCAATTCTGTAAATATAGAGTTGGTTGATCCTCAGGTGTTTTGAATCTCAAGATCTTCCTACGCTAATTTTTACTATTGTCAATCAAAAGGTTATAATTCTTATGCTTGACTTGGTGAAAATAAGAAAAATTTGGTGGAATGCAAAATTTTAACAATAGTTTAGAATATTTGCTAGGGTAGGGCTTTTTGTATAGAATAAAATTTTGGTAGCTAAGGCTGTGAATTCAGGAGTAAAAATCTTGATTTTATAGCTGTTGTTCGTGCTTTTGACAAAGAAAAACTATGGATTTCGACTTTCATTTTTTTGATGATTTAATATATAAAACGCTAGATCTACATCAGAATGATATAAACTTGAGTGAAGGTTTTGCTCAAAAAAAGGTGTTTGTAGCTACTCCTACAGCTCTGAATACTCAAGAAGCAGATTTTTTAGCTCAGATTTTTAAGGCCGTTAAAATAGAAATGTCGGAATGGGTTGCTTTTGGCGATGCCAAGATGCTTGAAGGCCTGAGCTGGTCTAGTTTGGAGCGTAGTAGCAACTTTGAGCAACTGATTTTCTTTGGCACGCTGCCTCAAGATTTCGGATTACAAATTCAACTCCCTCTGTACCAGCCCCGTATTTTTGAACATAAAACCTTATTGAGAGGAGATACTCTTAGTACCATTCAAAAAGACACTCAAAAAAAACGACTGCTTTGGGGGGCTTTACAGCAGATTTTTTTACCATAGCTTGTTTTTTCAAATGCTGAATGAAAGCGTATGACTCCTTTTTCAAACTATAAAAAATAAGGCATAATGCATTCTAAATTAGTGATGGCAACTGCCAACCCCAATAAAATTAAAGAAATTCAACGCAAATTAGGAGAAGCCTATCAATTTCTAAGTCTGTCCGATATTGGTTGTACCGAAGATATTCCCGAAACAGCTCCTACTATTGAAGGTAATGCTCTGCAAAAGGCCCGATATGTATACGAAAAATATGGCTATAATTGTTTTGCAGAAGATACTGGATTAGAAATTGAAGCCTTGGGTGGTAGACCTGGGGTACATACTGCTCGCTATGCAGGAGAGGATAAAAATGATGAGCGTAATATCCAAAAGGTGTTGAGTGAATTACAAGATAAAGACAACCGAAAAGCTCGTTTTAAAACGGTAGTAGCACTCATTATAGATGGGAAAGAATATCTTTTTGAAGGATTAGCGCCTGGTACAATCACCCAAGTACCTACAGGAGTGGAGGGCTTTGGCTATGATCCTATTTTTCAACCCGAAGGTTATGAAATCACCTACGCAGAAATGGATATGTCTACAAAAAATCTGATGAGTCATAGAGCCAAAGCTATTCATCAATTAAAGCAATTTTTAGATCAACACTAAGCCCCTCATCCCAAAAAATCAGCCCAAGCTTCATGCAAGATCAACGAATTGAACAAGCAAATTATCATGCAGCACGAGATCGTCCTAAAGTAATTGCCGCCCTGAAATCTTCTTCTTCAAAGTATTGTACCAAAGCCTCTCTAATCAATGCAACTGGATTATCTATGTACGCCGTAGAAGATGCCCTGCGCGATTTGATGGGGCGTTTTCGCTGTCGCTTGGAAGTAGATGAAGAAAAGGGAGAAATTTTATATTTTTTTGACCTCAAACAATTGCGGAATCAACGCAGTTTGCTGGATATTATTGGTAGCTGGCTTAGATTTATACTAGGGTTTATTTTTAGGCTATGGATCACCCTTATGCTCTTCACCTTTGGCTTATTTTATGGGCTGATTGTGGCCGTCCTTCTGACTGGTTTGGCAAAAAATCCAGCAATTATTTTAGGCTTTTTTGCAGGCTTTTTTTCGGCTATCTATGAACTCTTTAAGAGTATTGGCGACTATTTTAGTAAGGGGCCTAAGACAGAACAGAGGGTATTTAATGAGAAAAATACATTGCAGCTCGTTTTTGCCTATGTTTTTGGCAAACCCCGACCAAGTGATGACTATGCGATGGAGAAAATCATTTTGCAATATTTGCAAAGCCATGCATATAAAATTACCAAAACAGAGCTGTTGATGCTCACGGGCTGGTCGATGCAAAAACTGGAAGAACAACTAACGCAGTTGATTGTAAACTATCGGGGCTTGCCTATGGTCACCGATGAGGGTTGTATTGTTTATAGCTTTCCAGAGTTGGAGTTGCGGAAAGAACAGCTGGTACTTGCCCAACCTAAAGAGGATAAGCCTATTTGGGCTTGGGCTCGAGAACCTGACTTGCCCAAATGGGGGGTAGGTGAGGCGAGTCTGGTGATTGGCCTAGTGATGTTTTTAGGAGGATTCTTTTCTATCGCTTACAGCTTTTTTGCCGAGCCTGAGCAGCCCGACTTCTGGCGATTTAGCTATGTGAGTTTTATCCCAATTATGGACCAGTTTTTTATCTCTTTTTGGACTAGCTATTTCTCCTTGGTTTTTTGCTGTATGTTTTATATCGTGCATTTTTATCACAAATGGCGTTGGGGGCGTAAGAATATGAAAATTGCGAGAAGGTATCAAGAAGCACATTTTCTCCAAAATATTTTTGTGAATTTAGATGGCTTTAGCCATCTAAATTTGAAAAAAAGACAACTTAAAAAATTAGCTTTTTGGCGAGTAGAGCTGGGCGGAGTGGTGGATAATGCTAGTGATGGTAATATCCAGAGCTGCTTTGAACAGCAACTATTTGAAATTCAAGCCGTCAATAAGCTGCGTCCTGCTGAACAGCGCATCACACTACCCCAAAAAGAGCATGATATACCCAAGATCAAAAATAAAACAGGGGGCTTGCTAGGGCTGATACTATTTACGATCTCATTTTTGGGTATTCTATTTAGCATTATGTGGAACAACTTTGGAGAAGATCTCTATTTAGATTTTAACAGAAGTGAAGCTGTAGATGCCTTGAAAACCCAACTCAAAGATCCTACTAGTGTTAAAAAACTTACACTAAGCTACCCCCCTGATGATAGGTTCTATGCACGCTTGGCTCGTGAAAAACTCAAGGATGCTATTAACTTGGAGCATTTGACCATTGATGGGGCTAGGGAATTTGATCTGGATTTAAGGTATTGTATAGAATTGGAAACGCTACACCTTAAAAATGTAAAGACTGTTGAGCATTTCAGAGGATTAGGCACTGCAAAATCTTTGAAACGTTTGGTTGTAGAAGATAATGGTCGGGTACTGGATCATGTAGATGATTTGGAAACTTTGAAGGTTTTGGTGGTGAAAGATGCTAGCAATTACGAGCAGTCTTCTACTAGTATGGTATCTGTTTTTAGCTATTACTCTAAGGTGTTGGATAGCATTACGGTACATAATCTTCATGCGCACAGTTTCAACCCTCAGGCTACAAGCAGGCTTAACTGTCGTTACATGAGTTTAACCAATCTTTCTTGGCATTACCCTGGATCGGGTGCTTATGGGCGTTTAGATAGCCTGAAAACTTTGGTCTTGGATGGCTTTAAAGAAAGTGATTGGAGATGGATCAGTGGCTATAAGAATTTGGAGGAATTTTATTGCCGAAATTGCAAGGCCATCCCTAAACTGCCTAAAGATTTTGGAAAATTAGAAAAACTACGATTGATGGATATCTCTGGAACTGGCATTGCTGAAATTGGAGAAGAAATACAGGGTCTCCAAAGCTTAGAACGTATGATATTGAGCCGAAGACTTTATGAAATACATCAACAAAAACTCAAAAAATACCTCCCTAATACCAAATTTGAACTAGTGGATTAGTGACTTTCTCGCATAAAGGCGATATAGTCGGAATTAGGTACAACTAATTCACTGCTCTTCAATAGCTGTGCAAGTTGTGCACGGTGATAAGTGGAGTGGTTGACCACATGCAATAGAATATCCTCTATGCTATTTTGAAAAACTGTTCCCTTAGAGTTTTGATACCTAATTTTTTGGTCTAGAGGGAAGTTGGGATTGTCCAAAAGGGCTTTGCTCTCCTCAAAATTTTGGGTGTTGATTTGTTGAAAATTGGGAATGGCATGTAGTTGCCAGACTGCAAAAGGAGGAGTTTGCTTCTGGATTCTAGCCAGCCAAATGCTATGAGCATTTAGGATATGACTGAACAAGCTAATGGCTTTATCTGGGATTGCTAGTACATCACTTTGTTCGAAGACCTCGATATAGCGTTGATTGGCTTCTTGATTGTATTGAAAAAGACGGGCGAGTGTTGATGACATAAAAGGAGTTTTTCAGGATGGATGTATATCAAAAATTGTAAAACCGTACACCAATTGAGATGTAATTAACTTTACTGAATCCTATGCCAAAGGTCCCAAGGACTCCTTTGGCATAGGATTCGAAAATAGGCAGGGTTTTATATCAAAAATAAAACGGCAGCGATCCCAAAACCACTGCCGTCTTTTCCATAGCTTTAATGTTCGAAATCCGAACAGTATTGCTTGCGATTAGTCTCTATTTTTATTATAGTTATTTCCGCCACGACCACGGTTGTTGTTCCCACCACGACCACGGTTGTTGTTTCCGCCACGACCACGGTTGTTGTCTCTTGGTTCGCGTTTGCGCTCTACATAGCCTTCTGGCTTGGGCATCAACACCTTGCGAGACAAACGGAATTTACCACTTCTTTCGTCAATTTCTAGCAGTTTGACGCGTAATTCCTGACCTTCGCTAAGTACAGATTCCACATCTTCGATGCGAGTCCATGAAAGTTCGGATACGTGTAGTAATCCTTCACGACCAGGCAAAAACTCAACAAAAGCCCCATAAGGCATGACTTTGATCACCTTAGCCTCATACTCTTCACCAACTTCTGGTTCGGTCGTAATGCCTTCAACAAAAGCCATCGCCTTACGGACACCCTCGATTTTACCAGAAACATAGACATAGCCT